>NZ_JBWKKP010000045.1:0-36297 GCF_056431485.1 Streptomyces sp. NPDC045899 | reverse complement strand
TTTCCTATTTAGGTTTACCACACCCCCCTCCCCCCCTCCCCTTTTTTCCTTCTGCCTCTTCTTTTTTTCCTTTTTTCCCCCCCCCCCCCCCCCCCTCCCCCCCCCCCCTTTTCCCCCCCCCCCCCCCCCGGCGCCGTCAGGCGAACGGGCCTTCGGCCGTGAAGCGGCGCAACTGGCGGGCGAAGGACTCGGCTTCCCCGGGCGGCCAGGAGGACAGGCTCCTCATGATGTGGGCGGCCAGACGCGCGCGCAGCTCCGTCACCGCGGCTTCGCCCTCCTCGGTGAGGACGAGCAGATGTGCGCGCCGGTCCGTGGGGTCCGCCTCCCGGCGGATGAGCCCGGCGGCCTCCAGCCGGGAGGCACGGCGGGTGACACCGGAGCGGTCGACCCCGGCGTCGGGGGCCAGCTCCGCGGCACTGCGGGGTCCGGTCCGGGCCAGTGCGCTGAGCACCGGGTACGTCACATCGTCCACCGCCTCTCCCATGCCTTCGGTGAGCCGCTTGTGCAGCTGTGCGCGAGTGGTGCGCCTGAGCAGGATGCCCAGCGCTTCCGCGATCTCATGTCCCACTTCGTTTTCCACACCACAAGAATAGCGTGCGCGCCGCACGCGTTTCCTGCTACAGTGAAGGAGATGCGTGCGCGGCGCACGCACAACCTTTCTCGAAGGGGATTCCCATGACTCGCACCGGCATCGAGGCCGCCCTGAACGACCTGCTCTTCAACGGCGACATCACCCTGGAGGAGGCCGCCGACCGCCACTTCTCCCCGGAGTACCGCCAGCGCACGGACGGCGAGTGGGCCGACCGCACCGAGTTCCTGGAGCACATCACCCATGTGCGCTCCCTCGTCGCCGACGGCCACGTCGAGGTGCACGAGGAGCTGTACGACGGCAGCAACTACGCCGACCGGCACACCGCCCACATCACCAAGAAGGACGGTTCGACCGTGAGCATGGAGGTCTATGTGTTCGCCGACTTCGCGCCCGACGGCCGGTTCAACCGCATCGAGGAGACCACCTTGATGCTCAAGGGATCCGACGCCGACCGGAACATCGGCAGCGCCCGCTGATCCACGAGGACCGACAGGACACGAGCTAGCGGTGCTCGAGCCATTCCCGGTAGTACGTGGGCGCCAGGGGCGTGCCCTCCGGCGCGGTGAGGACATCTCCCGCGATCACCGCGAACATGCCCGCCTGCTCGTCGGTGACCACCCGGCGGCCGTCCGGCCTGGCCCCCACGGTGATCCGGCCCAGCTCGTCGAGCGGGAACACCTCGGGGCCGCCGATGTTGCGGACGCCTCGCAGCGGGGCGCCGGTGGCGGTGGCCACGACCGCCGCGGAGACGTCCGCGGCGGCCATCGGCTGCACCGGGGTGGTGGGCAGCCGGACGGTCTCACCCTCGGTCGTCCAGTCCATGATGGCCTCGACGAACTCGAAGAACTGGGTGGCCCGCACGATCGAGTACGGGATCGGGCCGCTTGCGAGGATCTCCTCCTGGGCGGCCTTGGCCCGGTAGTAGTCCAGTTGGGGCACCCGGTCCACGCCGACGATCGAGAGAATCACCGCATGGCGCACACCGGCCCGCTCCGCGGCCGTGCCGATGGTGTTCATCGACGTCTCGAAGAAGTCGACGGAGGAGGCGTCGAACGCGGGGGAGTTGGTCAGATTGATCAGCACTTCGGTGCCCGGCAGGACATCGTCCAGACCCTTGCCGCTGACCACGTCGACCCCGGTCGACAGCGAGGCCGGGACGACCTCGTGGCCGCCCGCTCCCAGCCGCTCGACCACCTGGGTTCCGATCAGCCCGCTCGCGCCCAGGACCGTGAACCTCATGACGCACCCTTCGTCGAGTGTGCGGGCCCGTCGGCTCCGGACCGGGACCGACGCCTCCGACCACGGTACGCCCGACCTCGTGACGGCCGCAGCGCGGCCGGTCGAGGGGTGGCCGGTGCGCGGGCGCAGTACGGTGGCGAAGGGCGCCCCGTCCGCTCCGGTGCCCGGCGCCGGGGCCGCGGACGGAGGTCGCCCGGTCCACGTCCAGATCCACGTCCGGACGGAGGTGGCGCGATGGCGCACGACGAGGCGACGGCCCACTCACCGGCGGGTCAGGGGCGTCGGTCCGAGGCGTGGAAGACGGCGGTCACCGTCATCCAGGAGGCGGAGTCACCGGTCGTGCCGGACGGCGCGCACGCCATGACGCTGGTGGTCGAGTTCCCTCCCGGGGATCCCGGCACACCGCCCCACCGCCACTTCGGGCCGGCCTTCGGCTATGTGCTGGAGGGGGAGATGGTGTTCGAGCTCGAGGGAGAGCCCGAACGGGTGATCAGGGCGGGGGAGGCGTTCTGGGAACCGGGCGGCGACGTGATCCACTACCAGGACGGCAACCACCGCACGGACGTACCGGTCCGGTTCCTCGTCACCATGATGTGTCTGCCCGACAAGCCCATGCTCGTCCTCGTCGAGGACGAGGAACTGGAGCAGCGCAGCCACCGGCGCGCGCCCCGGCCGTCCTGACCGGCCGTCCCGATGGGCAAGGGGAGTCGGCTCGCGATGTTTGACGGGTTCGGGGAGGGGCCACTCGTGCCGGGACATGGCTTCAGCGCGGACGGTGAGCGGTAGCGGCCGGGTTCCCGCCCGGCGGCGCGCGCAGCGGCGTGTCGATGACCACCACCAGCACCTCGTGTGCGGAGACTGCGGTCGTACCGACCGCTGTGAGAGGTGCCCGCGAGACGAAGGAGAGACCAGCGATGGCGAACGCGGACCGCAATCCGACGACGACGGATGCCGGCATCCCCGTCGAGAGTGATGAACACTCCCTGACCGTCGGACCCGGTGGGCCGGTCCTGCTCCAGGACGCCTATCTGATCGAGCAGATGGCCCAGTTCAACCGGGAACGCATTCCTGAACGGCAGCCCCACGCGAAGGGCAGCGGGGCGTTCGGACACTTCCAGGTGACCGGCGATGTGAGCGGCTACACCAAGGCCGCGCTGTTCCAGCCCGGCACCAGGACCGAACTGGTGACGCGGTTCTCCACCGTCGCCGGTGAGCGCGGCAGCCCGGACACCTGGCGTGACCCGCGGGGCTTCGCGGTGAAGTTCTACACCACCGAGGGCAACTACGACATGGTCGGCAACAACACGCCGGTCTTCTTCGTCAAGGATCCGATGAAGTTCCAGCACTTCATCCGGTCCCAGAAGCGCCGCGCCGACAACAACCTGCGCGACCACGACATGCAGTGGGACTTCTGGACCCTCTCACCCGAGTCCGCCCACCAGGTCACCTGGCTGATGGGCGACCGCGGTATCCCGCGCAGCTGGCGCCATATGAACGGCTACACCTCGCACACCTACATGTGGATCAATGCCGCGGGTGAGCGCTTCTGGGTCAAGTACCACTTCAAGACCGACCAGGGCATCGAGTTCTTCACCCAGCACGAGGCCGACCAGATGGCCGCGGCCGACACCGACTACCACACCCGCGATCTGTTCGAACACATCCGGGACGGGAAGTACCCGAGCTGGACCCTGTACGTACAGGTGATGCCGTACGCGGACGCGCCGGGCTACCGGTTCAACCCGTTCGACCTGACCAAGGTCTGGCCGCACGCCGACTACCCGCTCATCGAAGTCGGCCGGATGACCCTGGACCGCAACCCCACCGACAACCACGCCGAGATCGAGCAGGCCGCGTTCCAGCCGAACAACCTCGTACCGGGCATCGGGCCGAGCCCCGACCGTATGCTCCTGGCCCGGCTCTTCTCGTACGCCGACGCCCATCGCCACCGCATCGGCGCCAACTACCAGCAGCTTCCCGTCAACGCACCGATCGTCCCCGTGCACACCTACTCCAAGGACGGGGCGATGGCCTACCGCAACACCACGGATCCGGTGTACGCGCCCAACTCCAAGGGCGGACCGGCGGCCGACACCGAGCGCTACGGCAACCCGCCCAGCTGGTACGCGGACGGCGAGATCACCCGGGCGGCCTATGTCTCGCACCCGGAGGACGACGACTGGGGCCAGCCCGGGACGATGGTGCGCGAGGTGCTGGACGACGGAGCGCGTGAACGGCTGGTGGACAACGTCGTGGGGCATCTGCTCAACGGCGTCAGCGAGCCGGTGCTGCAACGGGCGTTCGAATACTGGCGCAACATCGACCCGACCGTCGGCGCCCGTATCGAGCGGGATGTGCGCGCCAAGGCGGACGAGAAGGATCCGAAGGCGGCTCAGCAGGGCAACCCCGCGCGGGAGAGCATGCAGCGCAAAGCGTGAGCTGACGACCTCCCCGTCGCACCTCACCGGAGCCGTTCCCGGGGCCGCGTCCGATCGGAGGGCGCGGTCCCGTGTGGTGTCGCGGGCCCGGTGGCGGGGGTTCCGCGCGTCCGCGTGGGGCGGCCGAGGGCGACCCCGGCCAGGACCAGTGCCAGTCCGCACAGCTGTTGGACGGTCAGCACCTCCGCGGCGACCACCGTGCCGAGCAGCACACCGGTGACCGGGTTCAGCAGTCCGACCAGTCCCACGGTGCCCGCGGGCAGATGGCGCAGCCCGGTGAACCAGGCGGCGAATGCCAGCGCGGTGGCGATCAGCGAGACATAGCCGAAGGCGAGGAGCGCCGAAGCGGAGAGCGCGGGGGGAGAGCCCTCCACGGCCGCGGCGGCCGGGAGGAGGAACAGCCCTCCGGCGGTGAGCTGCCAGGCGGTCGAGGCGACCACGTCGATCTCGGCGCTCCACCGTTTGGTCAGGACGTGGCCGAAGGACGACACCAGCACGGCGGCGGCCGAGGCGAGCACCCCCGGGCCGCTCACCCCGTCCGCCCCGGTGAGCAGCATCAGGCACACCCCCGCGAGCCCGGTCCCGGCCCCGGCGAGGTGCGTGGCCCGGGGCTGCTCGGACACCAGGGGCCAGGCGATGAGCATCATCGTCAGCGGGGACACCGCCATGACGGTCGAGGCCACGCTCGTCGGCAGCAGCTGGGAAGCGATGTAGACGAGGACGAAGAACACGCTCACATTGAGCAGGCCCAGCACCGCGGATCTCCACCACCACGCGCCGTGCGGCCGCCGTCGGCACAGGGCGAGCAGCACCAGCCCCGCGGGGAGCGCCCGCAGCGCCGCTCCGTACAGCGGGTGGTCCGCCGGGAGGAACGCGTGGGTGACGAAGTAGTTGGTGCCCCATGCCACCGGAGCGACCGCCGTCAGTGCCACCCATCGCGCATTAGCTTCCATGGAAGCTAATATAACTTCCCTGGAAGCTACCATGGAGGGCATGGCAGACAGGCAACCACTGGACCGCGTGGCCCGTATCCAGGCCGACTGGCGTCGCGAACGGCCCGACGTCGACGTCTCCCCGCAGGGCGTGATCGGCCGGCTCCACCGGCTGGCCGGGCAGCTCACCGAAGAGCTCTGCCGGGTATACGGCCGCTACGGTCTCGGCGAGGGGGAGTTCGACGTGCTGTGCGCGCTGCGCCGCGCCGGTGAGCCCTTCGAGCGGGCCCCCGGTGAACTCGCCGCGCACACCATGGTCACCACCGGCGCCATGACGAAGCGGATCGACCGCCTGGAGCGAGCCGGACTCGTCACCCGCCGCCGCTCCGCCGACGACCAGCGCGGCCGGATCGTCGCCCTCACCACCCCGGGCCGTGAACTGATCGACCAGGCGTTCCCCGACCATATGCGCAACGAACGGCATCTGCTGGGGCTCCTCACGGCCGAGGAGGCCGAGACACTCGAAACGCTGCTCACCGCCTGGCTCTCCCGGATGGAGCGCCCGGGCCCGCCCGGTGACGGGTGACCGGTGGGAGCATGCCCCTCACCGGCAGGCGGGTCGCCTCAGCAGCCAGTTCTTCGCCGTGGTCAGGGCCCGGTCCGTATGGGTTTCCCTGCGGATCACGGGGACGAGGACGTCCTGGTCGGGTGGGATGGCCGCGTCGTACGTCCGTCCGGTGCGGTCCGCGTCCCGGACCGTCGTGACGCCCAGGAGGGCTCCGTCGGGGAGACGGTGCAGCACGTTCCCGGTGGGGACCCCGAAGGTGGGTTCACCGAAGGACCGTGTCTCCGGCCGGCCACGGAAGGCCACCAGGACGGCCTCGCCCGAGCTCCCTGTGTCCGGGCCGGTGAGGAGCGCGACCGGGGCGTCATCGTGGGCGACGGGCTTGCCGGTGCCCCAGTCGAACACCTTTCCGTCTTTGGCGGGGTTGCCGTTCTCAATGGTCCAGGTGGTCTTCTCCCCGTTCGCGTCCACGAACATCCCGACGCGGCCGTCGCCCAGGATCCGGCCGACGACGGCGAGCATCGGCCACATGGTCCCGCCCCTGTTGTGGCGCAGATCCACGACCCAGCCACAGGCCCGCCCCCGGTCCGCCTTCGCCACGGCCCGGCGCCCCTGTCGTACGTACCGCCGGAGCGTCTTCTCGGTTCCGGTGACACCGGGGATGGACACATAACCGATGTGATCCCCCATCGACCGGCCCTCCAGGTCCTCGATCACCTTCGGTGAGGGTCCGTACGCCGCTTCGGTCTTCTTCGGATCCCAGAGGAAGCTGTGTCCGTCGCCCAGCGAGTTGAGGGCCGAATAGATCGCGCTGTAGGTGTCCGCGGGCTTTCGCGCTTCCCGGGCCTGCGTGTACGCCGTGCGGCGCAACCGCGTCCAATCGATCGTGCGGCGGTGGAGCGCGTTCTTCTCCATGAAGGTCAGTGCCGACGACAGATACGCGCGGGCTTCCGGCGACATGGTCGGATCCGCTCTCTTGCCCTCATCCGCCGTGCATCCGGCCCCTGCGACGAGGGTGCCTGCCACCACGGCACAGGCGGTCACGCGCAGCGATTGTCCCCGGCCCATCGTTCACCCCTCTGCGGCTCGCGGATCACCGACGGCCGACGGGCGGCCCCGGCGCGGGATCCATCCAACCAAGGGGAGCACCTCGCCGCTGTGAGGGAGGCCATGATTCCGCCTCAGATACAGCACAGAATCGCGCGATGACCACAGAGGGTGATCAAGGTGTCAGCCGGTGACGGCTTCCGCCAGGCAGGCGATCGTTCCGACGGCCGCCCCGTATCCGGGGATGGCCAGGAGCGGCCAGGGCACCGGGCGTGGGAGGAGTACCCGGACGTGGAAGCCGTAGTCGCGGTATTCGGTCATGCCCTCCGTGCCGGGGAGGACCATGAAACGGGGCTGGACCGCGCAGAACAGCCACCAGTCCAGGACCAGCAGGTCGAAGAGGGTGATGGCCAGGAAGCAGATCGTGCCCAGCGTGAACGGGGGCCAGAAGCCGAGGGTGCCGTCCGTGTCGCGGTGCAGTGCGGAACTCCCGCCACCGGTACGGCGGTGAACGCCAGCAGGTTCACCCCGCCGGCAACGGCCGCCGCCCGCTTGCCCCGTGCGCTCTGGGTTCCGTACCGCTCCCGGATCGCCCGCGGATAGTCCGGGGCCAGCGCGTCCGGGGCGATCAACAGCGAGCCGATGATACTTCCGCTGAACAGTGCGACGAGAGCCGCGGCGCAGACAAGGCTGATCCTCAGCAGCTCCGAGAGGGGCATGGGCCCGAGGGTACCGCCGGGTTAGGGTCGCCTAACCTCGTGACGCGCCCGGCGTCGGGGGGAATCGCCTCGGTCGCGGTGGGTTCAGGCTGGCGGGTCCGTGCGGTCGCCGTGGCGCAGGGCCCGCCCGGCGCGGCGCTGCTCGCGGGACCGGCTTCGGGATGCGCCATGGCGGCACTGCCAAAGCGGATCCACGATGTCACCCCGCCGTACGCCCTCGCCACGGCCGACGGCGTCAACACCGTCGCCCGCACGGTGGGCGGTGCCGTCGGCGCGGTGACCGTACGGGGGAACGGCGCCGCGGGGCGTCCGGCGGGGGCGGAGAGGGGCAGCCGGCCGTCGTCCGCCGCCCCTTCCGGAGCCCCGTGCCATGGGCGTCGGTGGTCACGCCTGGTGGCCGATCACCGGGATGGCCGCCCCGCTTCCTCCGTCCGTTCCCGCCGCCTTGCCCGCGAAGTGCAGCAGCTCCCAGAGGGTCCGGCCCCGTACTGTCGCGCTCGGACCGTGGCCGTCGGACAGCTCGTGGCGCAGGGTCACATCACCGATGAAGCGGTGGTAGGCACCGGCGGTGCCGAAGTCGAGGAGGAACGTGTCCTTGTCGCGGTCGAAGGTGATCGTGTACGTCGAACTCCCCTCGTCGACCCGGTAGGTGAGCCGCCCCGCCACTTCGACGCCGCTGTCGGGGTGGACGAACACCACGTCCTCCGCGAAGCCGACCGCGTCGGCGCCGACCGCCGAGGTGATGACCCGCCCCGACTCCGCCACCAGGACGGCGGGCAGGACCGCCTTGCCGTAGCGCTCGTGGCTGACGAACATCAGGGTGACGACGGTGTGGTCGCCCAGCCGGGCGCGCCCCCAGTACCAGTGGTCGAGTACCTTGCGGGGAGCGATGTTGCCCCAGTTGTGGTCGTGGTAGCCGCTGCCGGTCAGCCGGCTGGTCACGCCGTCGATGGTCACGGTGGCTTCGACATGACCCCGGGCGACGACGGGGAGCCAGGCGATGTAGTGCTCCTCGTCCTCGCCGAAGAAGACGTGGCCGGTCTCCGGCCGCCACGGCGGAACCTCGGCGGCCAGGGTCAGATCGACGACGGTGTCCTCGATCTCGACGTGAACGGTGTAGCCGTCGGGACCGCCGCGGAACACCTGGGGGCCGATGACCACGTCACAGCCCTCGGCCGACGCGGTGAACTCCGGCGGCTCCCCGAGATAGGTCCGGTCGGTCCGCGATCCGTCGGGGCGGGTCAGCGTCAGCAGTACGAACGGGGTGAGGGGCGCCTTGGGGGAGACATAGGGCGGTTTGGTGTGGAACTCGACGGTCAGGGTGGAACCGTCCTCGAGGTGCGCGTCGCAGTACCACCACTCGAAGGTGCCGTCCGCGGCGGCCGTACGCAGCCCGTCCTCCCACGGCTGCACGACGCCGGGAGTGAGGTTCAGCCGCCGGTAATGGTGCGGCAGGGTGCCGATCACAGCGTGCACGGTGGTGTCCTTTCGAGGGGCCGGAACGATGGGGTGGTGCGGCCGCGGTCCGCACACCGGCACACGGGGGAGCGGTGGTGGCGTGGTGTGCGGCCGGTGGCATGGCACTTACCGTAGGAACACCGTCGGCGGTGAATGCGACATCGAACGGAGCGTCTGCGACATGAACATCGGAGTGGTGGTGCTGCGGGGGTGCTGGGACTCGGGGGTCGCGACCGTCCTGGACGTGTTGCGGGCGGCGAACGCCGCCCGCCGGCAGACCGACCCCGAGATCCCCGCCATGACCACCGTGACCGTCTCGCCCACCCGCGACCCGGTCCCGACCGCGGGCGGACTGCTGGTACCGGTGGACCTCACCCTGGAGGAGTGCGCGGCGGACGGGGCGGTGGACATGCTGCTGGTCCCCGCGCTGTCCGCCGAGAGTCCCGCCACCCTCGTGGACGCACTGATGCGTGAGGACGTACGGGCGCTGCGCGCCGCGCTGCGGGACTGGTCCGCGGACGGCCGGGAACTGGCCGCGGCATGCACGGGCACCTTCGTCCTCGCCGAGGCCGGCCTGCTCGACGGCCTTCAGGCCACGACCAGTTGGTGGCTGTACGACGTCTTCCGGCGGCGCTACCCCGGGGTGGGTCTGGAAGTGTCCCGCATGGTGGTCCGCGACGGAGCCGTCACCACCGCCGGAGCGGCGTTCGCCCATATCGACCTGGCCATGAGCCTGGTGGCGCGGGTCAGCCCGCGGCTCGCGCGGGCCACCGCGGCCGCCCTGCTCATCGATGAACGCCCCACCGACACCATGCGGGCCGTCACCGGCTACCTCGCCGATGAGGACCCGCTGGTCAGCGACTTCGAAGGCTGGATCCGAGCCAACCTGCCGCGGGAGATCACCGTCGCGGACGCCGCCCACGCCCTGGGCACCACCCGGCGGACCCTGGAGCGCCGGGTGCGGGAGCGGCTGCACACCACCCCCTACGCGGTGGTGCGCAGACTCCGTGCGGAGCGGGCGGACCATCTGCGCCGCACCACGTCCCTCAGCGAAACCGACATCGCCCACCAGGTCGGCTACCGTGACGCCGCGTCGCTCAGGGCGTTGCGGAGGAGCGCGGACGGCGACACGGCCAATGAGTGACACCACGTCAGGATCGTTCGGTGTGCGGGAATCGGGGCAGGCGCGGTGTGTCCGCGGGTGTTCCTCCGCATGATCGTAGGTGCGCGCCGACCATAGGTGCAGCCCATAGCATGCACTGCATGGAATCTGCCCCACCGAGCCTGCTGAGGCGTGACGGATATCTGCTCTCGAAGGTCGGCAAGGCGGCCCGGACGCGGGTCGGGGAGCGGTTGGCGACGCGCCGGCTGCGGCTGTGGCACATGGCCGTGCTGGCCGCGCTCGATGACTACGGCGCGCAGTCACAGCGGCAGTTGGCCGCCCGGCTCGCCATCCACCCGAGCGATATGACCAAGGTGGTGGACGACCTCGTCGAACGGGGCTGGGCCGGGCGCACCCGTGACGCGGTGGACCGCCGCCGGGTCTCGGTGCGGCTCACTCCGGAGGGCGAGGGGGAGTTGCGGCGTCTGGACGTGGAGGCGAAGACCGTCGAGGACGAGCTCCTCTCCCCGTTGACGGCCGACGCGCGGGCGGAGCTGTCCCGGGCCCTGCGACTCGTCTTCGACCATCTGCACGAGGACCCCCACGAGGGCGCATAGGGTGCTGAACGTGGACAACGACATACCCGACGAGCGGTTGCTCGCCCTGGACAGCACCGCGGGATACGGCGAGGCCGCCGAAACTCTCGCCGAGCAGTACGAAAGCGTGACCTTCGACGAGGTGCACCGCGAGGTGCTGCACCTCTTCCCGGCCGAGCCCGGCACCGTGCTGGACATCGGGGCGGGCAGCGGGCGGGACGCGGCGGCGCTGGCCGCGCGGGGGCACCGGGTCGTCGCGGTGGAGCCCACCGCCGGACTCCGCGCCCTGGGCCGCCGGATCCACGCCGGCCAGGAGATCGAGTGGATCGACGACGCCCTCCCCACGCTGTCCGCTCCCGGCGTCCGGGACCGGCGGTTCGACCTGATTCTGCTCACCGCGGTCTGGATGCACCTGGACGAAGGACAGCGGGTGGCGGGCATGGCCGCTCTGGCCGGACTGCTCGGGGCCGGGGGACGGGTGATCCTGTCACTGCGCCACGGCCCCGTCCCGGCCGGGCGCCGGATGTTCCCCGTCTCCGCCGAGGAGACGGTCGCACTCGCCGGGGCACACGGTCTGGAGGTGCTGCACCTCGCCCAGCGCGAGGACCCGCACGGCCGTGAGGGAGTGTCCTGGACGTATCTGGGGCTGCGGCACGCCCCGTTGAGTCACCGCCTGGCGGACGAGCGCGATCTGCCGGTGCTGGTCCGGTTGCGGGACGACGCGGCCCGCTGGCAGAGCGCCCGTGGCATCGACCAGTGGAAGCCCGGGGAGCTCGGCACCGAGCACTTCCGCGCACGACTGCGCGACGGCGAGGTGTGGATCGCCACCCTCGGCCCGGACGGTCCCGTCGCCGGGGCCTGGGAGCTGTGGTGGGACGATCCGGCTGCCTGGGGACCCCAGAGCCCGGACGCGGGCTATGTCCACCGGCTGATGACGGACCGCCGTGTGGCGCCCCCGGGCACCGGAGCGCGGATGCTCTCCCGGGCCGAGGCACGGATCGCCGCCACCGGCCGCGCGTTCTGCCGCCTCGATGCCCTCACGAGCAACCCCCGGCTCCGGGAGTACTACGAGAACGCGGGCTACAAGGTGGTCGGCGAGCGGTCCAAGGACGGCGGCCTCGGCAGCGTCTACGGGGTCACCCTGCTGGAGAAGTCCCTCTGAAAGGCGGTGGATGGCGGTCGGACCGCCCCGTCCGCCGCCCACCCCCACACCGGACCCCCGTCGGCATCCGGACCCCTCGCGATCAGTCGCGGCGGGCGATCACCCGGTAGGCGTTGGCCAGCCGGAAGCGGCCCGCCATCGGTTTGATCACCAGCCGGTCCAGCACGGTCCCGACGATCAGGGCGGGAACACCGGCGAGCAGCACCGCGCACCGCGCCAGCCAGCGCACCCGGCCCGGCCGCCGCTTCAGCCACGGGGCGTCCTCGGGCGGTGCCACCGCGTTGAGGAGCAGCCACACCGCGCCCAGCAGGTCCACCGTGTCATGGGGTTCGCGGTGCTGTTCGACCACGACGGTGAAGCCCAGCCGCGACAGCTCGGCGCGGAGATTGGCCACCGGTACGAAGTGCAGGTGCTGGGGCTGCAGCCAGGGCAGCCACCAGCGGCCGAAGAGCCGGGCGAACAGACACTCGGCGTCGGGCACTTCGATGAGGAGGTGGCCGCCGGGACGCAGCGCCCGCCGGGCCGCCCTCAGCTCGGCGCGCGGATCCGTGCTGTGCTCCAGGTAGTGGTACATGCTCACCGCGTCGTAGCTCTCGCCCAGTTCCTCCGACAGTTCGGTGAAGGCGCCGCGGATCGCCCGGTCCACCCGCCCCGACCGCTTCGCCAGCTCCACACCGTCGGTGAAGTCCAGCCCGTCGAAGGACGTGGTGGGGAAGACCGCGCGGGCCGCCTCGCAGAAGTGGCCGTGGCCGGTGCCCACGTCCAGCCAGTTGCGCGGTGACGGGGCGATGCGTCTGAGGGGTTCGGCACGCTGCCGGTAGGTCTTCTCCCGTCCGGCGAAGATATTGCCGAGGTCGCGTTCCCCCAGCCCGTCGTAGAAGTCCCGGTAGTAGTACTCCAGACCCGCGCCGCTGAGCCGGGGGTTCTGGAAGACGTGGCCGCACTCCAGACAGCGGTCCAGGGTGAACCGGCCCGGTTTGCGCTGGAAGCGGTCGATGGTGCGCAGCCGTCGTCGCAGCCGGTGCGAGCCGCACCAGGGGCAGTCGGTGCGGCGCGCTTCGAAGAACCGTTCCGTGCCCTCGGCCACATCGGCCAGATAGCGCGGACGCAGCGCGGTGACGAGAGCTGCGCGCTCGGCGCGGGCGGACGGCTTGCCGTGCTCGGCGTCCTCGATGGTGTCGCTCATCGTGCCTCCTCGGTGGTCTCGGTGGGTACGGCCGCCGTGCCCGCCAGGTGTTCCAGCCGGGTGGCGGCGGCCGGGGCGCCGCCCGCGGCGCGGAACGACGCGCCGACGCGTTCGGCCGCGCTCCGGTGGCCCGGGTGGCCGAGCACGGTGTCCAGCGCCGTACCGAGCTGGGCAGCAGTCGCCCGGCCGAACCGCACCCGCACCCCGGCCCCGGCGTCGACCACCTGTGCGGCCACCACCGGCTGGTCGTCGCGGATCGGGGCCACCACCAGGGGGACCCCGTGCCAGAGCGCCTCGCACACCGTGTTGTGTCCCGCGTGGCAGACCACCGCGCCGGCCCGCTCCAGCAGCGGGAGTTGCGGTACGTACGGCAGCGCCAGCACATCGCGGTCCGCCGCGGGGTCCGGATCGGGCGGCGCCGCCGGATCGACCATCACCATCTGCAGCCGGTCCCCGCGCAGGCGCCCGGCCGCACGGCACTGCGCGAGGAACCGGTCCCCGGCCCCGGCGTTGGCGGTGCCCAGCGAGACCAGGACGGTGCGGCGCGCGGGATCCAGCCAGTCCCAGGGGAAGTCCGGTTCGGCCGGGCGGGCGGCGATCGACGGACCCACGAACCGGATCCGGTCACCGCCCCGGCCGGTGGCCCGGCCCGCGAGCTCCTCGGTGGTGAACGCGAGGACGAGATGAGGTGAGAAACGGGGGTCGGCGGTGCCCTTCGGATCGCCGATACGCCCGCGCAGCTCCCCGAGCAGACACCTCAGCCACGCGTCCACCTTGGGCATTCCGTCCAGCGCGCCGCTGAACTCCGCCGAGGTGGTGGCCGAGGTGGCCCACCGCACGCCCATGCGCTCGGCCACCAGCCCACCGGCGACGGTCTGCTGGTCGGCCACCACCACATCCGGACGGAACCGGGCCACCGCCCGTTCCGTGCCCGGGGCCATCTCCTCGGCGAGTGGTACCAGGAACCGCTCCCAGAGGAACTTCAGCGCACCCGGGCCCCGGACGTCCGGTGGCCGGACGGCGCCGCCCGCGCCGAGCCGGAGCCCCGCGCAGGGGAAGACCGCCGCCCGGCCCCCCGTCATCGGCTCCAGCACCTCCGGCAGCCCGGCCCACGCCACCTCATGGCCGCGCGCGGTCAGTTCGGCGCCCACACCGAGGGTGGGATTGATATGTCCGACCAGCGGCGGCACCACGAACAGGAACCGGCTCACCGGACCTCCGCCCCCGCCGCCACCGGGCCGCGGGCGAGCCCCGCCCCCGGAACGGCGGCCGGTGGTGTGCCACCGGGGTCGAGCAGCCACCACAGCAGCAGGTCCAGCAGCGGACCCGGCGCCTCGGCCAGGACCGAGTGGCCCTGGCCGGGCAGCACCACCGAACGGGCCCCGGGCAGTACGGACTCCAGCCACTCCCCGGCCCCGGCGAGCTCGGACTCCGCCCCGTACACGGCGAGCACCGGACACCGCACCGAACGGACCTGTTCCTCTTGGCGGGTCCGGCTCCCCGGTACGTCCCGGGCGATGGAGGTGGTCCGCACCAGCCGGGCCGCCGCACGGGCCAGACGCGCGGTGTGCGCCCCGCGGTGCGCGGTGATCCAGGCCATCGACTCGGCCTCGTGCTCGATCAGTTCGCCCACCATCCGCCGGAAGATCCCCTCGATCTCCACGGCCCATGACGCGGTGGCGGGCCTCGCCTCGATCGCCAGCAGCCCCGCGACCCGCTCCGGGTGGCGGATGGCGTACTCGAACGCCACGGTGCCACCGAAGCAGTTGCCGACCAGGTGGACCGGTCCGGTGAGCTCCAGCCGGTCCAGCAGCCGCTCCAGATCGGTGACGAACGACTCCAGCCGGTAGCCGGTGGCGGGACGGCGGCTGCGCCCGTGGCCCCGGTGGTCGTACATCACCACATCGACCCCGGCGGCGGCGAGGGCGGGCGCCACGGTGAAGTAGTAGCTGGCCAGGCTGTCGGTGAGCAGTCCGTGCAGCAGGACGGCGGTGGCCGCGGGCGGGCGGTCACCGGGCGGGGGCAGCCGCTGCACATGGAGTTCGATGCCGTCGCGGGCGCCGCCGATGTGGACCATCGCCATGGTCAACTGCCCCCTTCGACGGCCCGCAGCTTCCGGACCACATGGTCGACCAGGCGACCCACGCACAGGTCGATGATCTCGTCGAGCTCCAGATCCGCCACGAACTCGGCGAAGTTGACGTGTTGTCCGTACCGGGCCTCCAGGCTGCCCGCCAGGGCCACCAGGTCGATGCTCTCCAGCTCCAGGTCCTCGGTGAAGCGGGTCTGCATGGTGATCTCGATGTCGTCGACGCCGTATTCGTCGAGCATGGTCCGGAGCATCCCCGCGATGTCCGCGAGGACGGACCGCTCGTCCGCCACGGGTGGGGCCGTCTGCTCACCGATGGTCACAGTGCGTTCTCCTCGTTGTCGTCCACCGTGCCGGTGGTCCAGGCCACGGCGTAGTACCTGACCGGCAACCCGGGCGGGTTGGCCGTCTCCGCGCACCGCATCCGGTAGCGGCGCGGCGGGCCGGTGGCCGGGGACACCTCGGCCAGCAGCCATCCGGGCCCGGCCGCGAGCACGGCCGTCTCCGGTGGACGGCCCGCTCCTGGTGTCCCCTCCGCCGCGGTCACGGCCCGGTGCGCGGCGCGGAAGGCCGCCGCCCACCGGTCCTCGGACCCACCGGTCGCGTCGCACACCGCGACCAGCGCCTCCCGTTCCCGGTCCGCCACCGGTGGCCCGCCCCCGGTGTCCGTGACCTCCTCGATGCCGATGCCCAGCACCCCGCGGCCACCCGCTCGCCCGGGGCGCACCAGGGCCACCCCGGTCTCGGCCCGGTGGGCGAGGGACACATCCAGCTCCGGCACCGTCCGGCCGTGCGCCCCGGTGGCGTACGGCCGCCCCCGTTCGTCCTCCTGGATCGTGATCTCGGCGGGGTAGACCGGACCCTCCCCGTGCTCCCACAACCACCGCCGCACCGCGTCCTTGGCCGCGATCCGGCCGAGCAGCCACTGTCTGCGGCCACGCGGCGCATGGTGCTCGTACGCGGTGCGCTCGGCCGCGCCGAGGTGGTTCCGCATGATCAGGTCGCGTGACGCCAGATCGGGCCACCGTTCGTGGACCGCCACCCAGCCGCCGGGGCGCGCGTCCGAGAGCGTGTGGTGCTGCGGGAAGCGCTGGGCCGCCACCGTACGGGGGTGGTTGTCGAACCGGCGGTCCTGCCAGCCCGTCAGCTCCGCCCACACCGCGCCGCCGACATGGAGCTGCATATCGGCCTCCAGCACGGTGTCGCTCAGCGACACGATCCGCACCACGCACTCCACCGCGGTGCCCGGGGCCGGGGGCGGCCCGAACAGCCGCAACCGGCGCAGGGCGACGGGGAAGACGACCGTGCGCTCGGTGCCGGTGGCCATGATCCAGTAGCCCAGCAGCTGCCCCACGTTGTCCAGCAGGGCGCCGGGCGCGGACGGCGCCGTGATGGTGCCGCACACCTGCGAGGCGCCGATGGCGGTGAGCCGGGTGAGCCCCTGGAACGCGGGGCCGTGGAACATCCACCGCTCCCGGTACAGCTCCGCCGCGGTGTGGTCGGGGGTGCGTTCGTCCGCCGGGTCCGTACGCCATGGCGGCGGACGGTCGGCCGGATGGGCGGCGGCCGTCTCCACCGTGGCGCGCGCACCGTCCCCGAACGCGACCTCGAACCGGTCCGGACGGCCGGGGGAGGGCGTGACGGTGATGGGCACCTCGACCGGCGGCGCGGCCGCCACCCACTGGTCGAACCGCGCTCCGTGCACGGCGACCGCGAGCTGCCCGGGCGCGGCCCGCTCGGCCGCGTCCATGCAGTGCTGGAGGATCGTGGTGGCGGGGACGACCGGTCTGCGGTCGGTCTCGTCGGGCCAGCCGGGACGCTGCGGGAAGAAGCAGTGGTCGAGCAGATAGGGCATGGTCCGGGTGGACACGCGCAGCACGGTACGTGTGGTGGCGGGTGCCCCGCCGGGCACCGGGGGGTGCCCGGTGTCGCGTGGCGGTGCGGTGTCGCGTGACGGTGCCGTCACGCGTGGCGGTGCGGTGGTGGCCGGGGGTGTGCGCACGGGGGCCGGGCGTGCGGCGGCCGCGGTGATGACCTCCGCCGCCGTGTCCGCCGTCTCGCGCAGCAGCGCGTCGAGTTCGGCGGCCATGGGGTGGTGTCCGGCGAGGGCTCCGAGGCCGCGGTGGCCCTCGTGGTCACCCTGGCCGCGGAGGCTGTTCTGCGCTGGGCGCCCTTCGCCCCGCGCGGTCCGGTCGGTGTTGTGCGCGGCCCGGTCGTGGTCCGGGACGGGGGTCGGCCGGGCGGCGGACAGCTCCGCCCGCAGCGCCGCCGCGTCCTCACCGGCCAGGGAGACCAGGGCGCCGCCGAGGTCCAGCCGCACCGGTGGCAGCGACGCGGTGGCCCGCAGCCTTCCGTGGCCGACCGCGGCGGGCCTCGGCAACGCCGGGTCCACCCGCGCGCCTTCGGTCCACAGCGCGGTGGCCACCCGGCGGAGCTGGGCGACACCGTCACGACGCGCCGAACCCGCGGCCACCACCAGATGGTCCCTGCCGCTCAGGGTGTCCCCGATGAGCGAGGCCAACTGCCCCGTACCGACCTGGACGAAGGCCCGCACACCCGCCGCGTACAGGGCCTCGGTCAGCGCACGGAAGCGCACCGGCTCCAGCAGGTGGCGTACGAACAGCTCCCGCACCGCCGCCTCGGCGCGCGGATACGGCGCGGCCGTGGTCGCCGACCACACCGGGGTGGCCGGTGCCAGCAGATCGAACCGCCCCACCGTCTCCTTGATCGGTTCGAGGTAGGGCGCGAGCATCGGGGTGTGGAAGCCGGACTGGAACGGCAGCACCTGCGCGATGACACCCTCCGCCCGCATCACGGTGACGAACTCCTCGACGGCGGCGCGCGGTCCGCACACCATCGACTGGTTGGGGGCGTTGTCGTGCGAGAGCACCGTTCCCGCGTCCGGCCGTGCGGCGAGGGCGGCGCCCACGCGCTCGGCGGACGCGCCCAGAGCGGCGAAGGCCAGCCCCGGCACCCGGAGCGCGTCGGGGTCGAAGGAGTCGAGGAAGGAGTCGACGGCCTCACCGGAACAGAGCCCTGCCGCCGCCATGGCCGTCCACTCGCCGACGCTGTGGCCCGCCAGCGCGTCCGGCACCAGACCCATCCGCCGCAGCGCCCGGTCGAGCAGCCGTCCGACGGCGAACACCCCGACGCCGTGACGGCCGACGTCACCGACCTCGGCCGCTCCCGCGGAGTGGCGGGCGACCGCGCCGGGGAGCCCGAAGTACGCGGCGACACCGTCCACCCGGGGTGCGAACTCCGCCTCCAGACCGGGGAAGACGAAGGCCAGACGGCCTGTCCCGGCCCCGGCCCCGGGGTCCCGTTCCCCGCCCTCGCCGAGGAGTGGGACCGGGGTGAACCAGAGGTCGCCGCGCCCGCGCCACGCCCGGCCGCCCGACACCACCCGCCTGGCCAGGGCCAGCCGTTTGCCGGTGGGCGCGACGAGGCCGAGCCGGGCGCGGCCCGCCATGTGACGGCCGTCGGTGGCGGTGGCGGTGGCGGTGGCGGTGGCGGTGGCGGTGGCGGTGGCGGTGGCGGTGGCGCGCAGCGTGGCGTCGTCGGCCGTGAGGAGTTCCCCCAGGGCCTCCGGGGTGGCGGCGGCCAGGGCGAGTACCGGTTCGGGCTCCGTCACCGTGGCCGTGGGGCGCGGCGGGGGAGCGGGGGTGTGTGAGGAGCGCCGTGGCGCCGACGGCGCTTCCTCCAGCACCACATGCGCGTTGATCCCGCCGAAGCCGAAGGCGTTCACCGCGGCCCGGCGCGTCCGCGCATCCGGCCCGGTCTCCCAGGGCACGGCCTTGTCGAGGGTGCGGAAACGGGTGGCCGCCAGTGCCGGATGCGGATCATCACAGTGCAACGTCGGCAGCAGCTGTCCGTGGTGGAGCGCCAGCGCGGCCTTGACCAGCCCGGCCACGCCCGCCGCCGGCATGGTGTGGCCGATCATGGACTTCACCGAACCGATGACCGCCCCACCGGCTTCGTCGCCACCGGGCCCGAACACCTCGGCCACGGTGGTGAGTTCCGCGGTGTCCCCGGCGGGCGTCCCGGTGCCGTGGGCCTCCAGCAGACCGATGGCGCCGGGGTCCCGCGGATCCAGTCCGGCCGTGCGCCAGGCCTGGCGCACGGCCCGCGCCTGGCCGTCCGGATCGGGAGTGGTCAGCCCCGCGGAGCGGCCGTCGCCCGCCACCCCGGTACCGCGTACGACGGCGTAGACACGGTCCCCGTCCCGCCGGGCGTCGGCGAGCCGTTTGAGCACCACCACACCGGTGCCCTCGCCGATCAGCACACCGTCGGCCGCACGGTGGAAGGGGCGGATGCGCTGACTCGGCGACAGCGCGCGCAGCTGGGCGAACACGCTCCACAGCGTGATGTCGTGGCAGTGGTGCACTCCGCCCGCGAGCACCATGTCGCAGCGGCCCGAGGCCAGTTCCCCCACCGCCTGGTCGACGGCCACGAGCGAGGACGCGCACGCGGCGTCCACCGTGTACACCGGACCGCGCAGATCGAGCCGGTTGGCCACCCGGGAGGCCGCCAGGTTGGGAACCAGCCCGATGGCAGCCTCGGGGCGGTCGGGCCCCAGCCGTTCCGTGAACGCCGACCGCACCCGGTCGAGGACCTCGTCCCCCAGCCCGGGCAGCAGCTCCGCGAGCGTATGCGTCAACTGGTGTGCGGTACGCACCCGTTGGTCCAGCCGGGCGAGCCCCGGGGTGAGATAGCCACCACGTCCCAGGACCACCCCCACCCGTTCCGGCGCGGGCAGCCGGTCCCGGCCGCCCGCGTCGTCCAGGGCCTCCGCGGCCACCTTCAGCGCGATCAGCTGGTCGGGTTCGGTACCGGACACCGAGGACGGGGTGATCCCGAACCGTACGGCCTCCACCTCGGCGAGCTCGTCGACGAACCCGCCCCGTCGGCAGTACACCCGGTCGGGGCCCGACGCACCGCCCGCCGCGCTCCCCGGTGCGTAGTACGCCGCGTCCCACCGGCCGTCCGGGACATCGGTGATGGCGTCCACGCCGTCCAGCAGGTTCCGCCAGTAGGCGGCGAGCCCGGAGGCGCCGGGGAACAGCACGGACATCCCGACGATCGCCACCGGCGGGACCCGGCCGTCCCCGGCGGTCCCGTCCGTCGCACCGCCGGTGGCCGCGCTCACCAGCGCGAGGCGGTGCGGACGACGGCACGGACGGACTCCTCGCCCCAGGCCAGCTCGCGCAACAGGGCCAGCGCGCCCTCCTCGGGGTCGATGAGCGCGATGCCACGACGCGCGTAGGCGCGCGCCAGCTCCGGGGTCACCATCCCGTGGTGCGCGCCCGTCGGCGCCCAGGGACCCCAGTGCACGGTGAGCGCCCGGCGCCCGGTGCGGACCGCCCACCGGGTCCCGATGGCCTCCAGCGCGTCGTTGGCCGCCGCGTAGTCGGCCTGCCCACGGTTGCCGGACACCGCCGACACACTGCCGAACAGAACGGCGAACGAGGGCTCGGCCGACACCTTGTCCAATGCGTCCAGCAGGGTGCTCGCACCCTCGGTCTTCGTGCCGAACACCCGCCGGAAGGACTCCGCCGACTTCTCCTCCATCAGCTGGTCCTCGATCACCCCGGCGGCGTACACGACGCCGTCCAGCCGACCGTGGTCGGCGTGGATCTCCTTGACGGCCTGGAGCACCGAGGCGGCGTCACGCACATCCACCGACCGGTACCGCACCCGGCTGCCGAGGTCCCGCAACTCCGCCATCGTGGCCGCCACTTCGCGGGCGGCCAGGATCCGGGCCGCCTCCCGCTGGATCTCCGCCGGTGTTCCGCCGCCCCGGGCGGCGAGCGCGGCACGCAGCGCGGGCTCGTCCCGCGCCCCCGCGGTGGCCGGGTCCTCCGGACCCACGGGCTCGGGGGTACGGCCCAGCAGTTCGATCCGGCAACGGGAGGCCGACGCGAGGGCGGCGGCGAACCGCGCGGTGATGCCTCTCCCACCGCCGGCCAGCACGACCACCGTGTCCTGGTCCAGCCCCAGGGCCATGGCCTCCGCCGCGCCCTCGCCCGCCGGGCCCGCACCCGAGGTGGCGAGCGCACCCGGCGCGTCCTCCACCGCCTCGAGCCCCTGCCGTCCGGTGCCGGTGCGCAGCACCACGGGTGCGCGGACCTCGGCGGCCACCTCGTCCAGCAGCGCGTCGGCGACGACGTCCGCGGTGGCCGACCCGTCCGTGGGGAAGTCCACGACGGCCGCCGCGGTCCTCGGGTACTCCTTGGCCACCGTACGGAACAGACCGTGCAGCCCGGCCGTACGGAGGTCGAGCGGATCGGCCCGGCGGGCGGCCAGCAGCCAACGCGGATGGCGGCGCAGCGCCGCCTGGACGACGGGGAACGCGGCGGGCAGCACGGGTGCCCCGGAACCGGTGAACGGGTCGAGCAGGACGATGCCGTCCCACGGGCCGTCGTCCTCGTCCAGCAGGTGTTCCGGGCCGAACACCACGGCCTCGGCACCGTGGCCGGTCAGCCGTGCGACGAGTGCGTCGGCCGTGTCGTCGGCGGCCCCGAGCAGGGCGAACCGGGCGCCGGAGAGCAGGGCGGGCGCGGTGGCGTCGGTGTCGGGAACGGCCAGCGGCACCGGACGCATCACGAAGCGGCGGGGTGCCGTTCCCTCCGTTCCCTCCGTGGCGTCGGTGGGCGTGGTCGGGGCGGTCGGTGCGGTGGCCTCGACATGGCCGACGGGGTCGGTGGCTCCGGCGGGCGGCGCGGCCGCCGCGGGCTCTCCGGCGTCGGAGGTGAGCCGCGCCGCCAGCCAGGTGGCGACGGCCATGGCCGTACGGGCCTTGGCCAGCTCCTCCAGCTCCTCGTCACCGAGCGCGCCCGAACCGGCCACGCCCAGACGCCGGGCCAGCTCACCCGCGATCTCGGCCCGTTTGATCGAGTCGATGCTGAGGTCGGCCTCCAGATCGAGATCCGGCTCGATCATGTCGAGGGGGTAGCCGGTGCGTTCACCGATGATGTCCGAGACGGCCCGGAGCACCTCCTCGACGGTGTGCCCCCGGGCGGGCGCCGTGGTGTCATCGGCGATCGGCGCGGGTGTCTCCACGGGGACGGGCGTGTGCACGGGGCCGGCCGCGGCCAGGGGCGCCGGGGCCGGCGCGGGAACCCTCTCCGGTGCTGACGGCCGGGCATCCGGCGCGGCGCCGAGGTACGTCAGGAGCACATCGCGCTGTGCCGCGACCATCTCCCGGCTCGTCCTGAGGAATTCGGAGATCAGGGCGTCCCGGTCCCCTCGCGCCCCCTCCGTGTGCTCCGCCTGGCTCACCGTTGCCTCCACCACACGTCGGGCCGGTGCGAGCGCACCGGGGAGAAGTTCACCGGCCGCGGTGCGGACCAGTTGGCCGTCGACCGTCCAGCCCGCCCGGCGCGGCGGATCACCGCGTCCGGCGTCCACGGCGTCCCGGCCGCGGAGGAGCCGGCCGGTGCGCACCGGCACCCCGGCCACCGCCAGTTGGGCGAGGGCGTCGAGGAGACCGCGCAGCGCGCCCGTACCTCCGCCGTCCCGCGCGCCGTCGCAGGCGACGGCGCGGTGCGGACGGTCGCCGAGGATCGCCCCGACGAGCCGGGTGAGGACCGTGCCGGGACCCGCCTCGACGAACACCCGGGCGCCCGCCGCGTACATGGCCTCGATCTGCTCCACGAAACGCACCGGCGCACCGATCTGGGCCGCCAGTTCGGCGCGTATCGCGTCCGGCTCCGCGCCGTGCGGTGCGGCCGTGCGGTTCGCCCAGACCGGGAACTCCGGCGCCGCCACCTCGTACCGGTCCAGGACCTCGGCGAAGCGCGCCGAGGCGGCCGCCACCAGCGGGCTGTGGAAGGCACAGGCCACCGGGATGGTCTTGGCGGAGTGCCCGGCGTCCCGCAGCGCGCGCACCGCCTCGGCCACCGCCTCCTCCGGTCCGGAGACCACGGCCTGGCGCGGGGCGTTGTGGTTGGCCAGGACGACCCGCTCGCCGAGGCCGGTGTCCCGCAGCACCCGTGAGACGTCCTCGGCCGGTGCCGTCACCGCCGCCATGGCACCCGGAGTGTCCCCCGCGGCCGCCACGATGGCGGCCGCGCGTTCGGCGCTCAGTTCCAGCAGCGCGCGCGGGGTGAGGGCGCCGGCCGCGCACAGCGCCACCAGTTCCCCGTAGCTGTGCCCGCCCGCCATGCCGGGCACCACACCGGCGGAGGTGAGCAGGTCGTACGCGGCCAGCCCGGTCATGCCCAGGGCGGGCTGTGCCACCCGGGTGTCGGTCAGCGCCGCGCGCTGCGCGGCCCTCCCCGCCGCGTCGAACGCCGCCGGTGGATAGAGCACGTCGGCGTGTGCGCGGCCGAGTTCCAGATGGTGCTGGAGCTCGGGGAAGGCGATGAAGTGTCCGGCGAACATCCCGGGGCGCTGGCTGCCCTGGCCGGGGAAGAGGAATGCCACCTCGCCGGGGCCGCTCCCGGGAACCTCCCCCTCCGCCGCCGGGGGATCCGCCACGTGGATCCCGGCCGCCGGGTCGTGTTCCCCCGCCAGCACCCGGCGCAGCCGCGCCGTCAGCCCCGCCACGTCCTCGGCCACCACGGCCACCCGCACCGGGCTGCGGTCCGCGTCCGACCGCCGGGACGCGGCCAGCGCCAGATCGCGCAGCCGCCACGGCCGCGTGGCGCCGGTGTCCGCGGCCGTCGCCAGGCGGAGGAGGTCCTCCACGGCGCGCAGCGCCGCGGCGTGGTCCGTGCCGCGGAAGGTGAACAGCTCCGCGGGCCAGCCCTGGAGCCCCTGCGCGGGGGGAGCGCCGCTGTCATGGGCCGCCACGACCACGTGGAAGTTGGTGCCGCCGAAGCCGAAACCACTGACCCCGGCGAGGCGTTCGGCGGCGGGTGCCACCCATGGACGCGCCTCGGCGGGGAAGGCGAAGGGGCTGCTGTCCCCGTCCCAGGCCGAGTTCGGGCTCTCCAGATGCAGGGTCGGCGGTTTGACGCCGGTGTGCAGCCCCAGCACGGTCTTGATCAGACCGGCCAGACCGGCGGCACACTTGGTGTGCCCGATCTGGGACTTCACCGAACCGAGCGCACAGCTGCCCGGCCGTGCGCCCGCCTCCCCGAACACCTCAGTGAGGACGGCCAGTTCGGTGCGGTCGCCGACCACCGTCCCCGTGCCGTGCGCCTCCAGCAGACCGACGTCCGCGGGTGACACGCGGGCGTTGCCGTACGCACGCTCCAGCGCCGCCCGCTGCCCCTCGGGACGTGGCGCGGTCAGCCCCAGCGACCGTCCGTCGCTCGAACTGCCCACCCCCTTGATCACACCGTAGACGCGGTCGCCGTCGCGTTCGGCGTCGGCGAGCCGCTTGAGCACCAGACACGCCACCCCCTCGCCGAGGACGATGCCGTCGGCGGAGCCGTCGAAGGTGCGGGAACGCCCGGTCGGGGAGAGCGCGTGGACCGACGAGAACAGCATGTAGTCGGTAATGCTGTTGTGCAGGTCCGCGCCACCGCACAGCACGGTGTCACTGGTGCCGCCGACCAGTTCCTTGCACGCCACGTCCACGGCGGCGAGCGACGACGCGCAGGCCGCGTCCACCGTGTAGTTGGACCCGCCCAGGTCCAGCCGGTTGGCGATCCGCCCGGCGATCACATTGGCGAGCATCCCCGGGAAGCCGTCCTCGGTGAGCGCGGGCAACTGCTCCGCCACTCCACGCGGCACCTCGCCGAAGTACGAGGGGAGGACGGCGCGCAGCGTCTGCGCGTGGGACAGGTCGCTGCCCGACTCGGCCCCGAAGACCACCGAGGTGCGGGAGCGGTCGAACGCGCGGCCACCCTCCCCGTCGCCGTATCCGGCGTCCTCCAGCGCCTGGCGCGCCGCCTCCAGCGCGAGCAGCTGGACGGGCTCGATACTGCCGAGCGAGGCCGGGGGGATGCCGTAGCGCAACGGGTCGAAGGGGATCCGCGGCAGGAAGCCGCCCCAGCGGGAGGTGGTGCCACCCTCGCTCCTGTCCCCCTCCGCCCGGTAGTGGACCGCCGGGTCCCACCGCTCGGCGGGCACCTCCGTCACGGAGTCCACGCCGCCCACCACATGGGACCAGAACGTGGCCAGATCGGGGGCCTGCGGGAACATACACGCCATGCCGATCACGGCGACGTCCAGGGGCGGTGGTGGCTGCGGCTCCCCCCGCCGCGCGTCCGGGTGCGTACCCAGCCGTTCGGCGAGCGCTGCCGCGCTGCCGTCGAGGAAGTCCGCGGCCGCCGAGGTGACGGAGTGGTGGAGCGCGTCGACGGTGGTCGTGGCGGAGCGCAGCACCGCCACGTCCCCGGCCATGAACATGCCCTCGGTGAGCTGGCGCTCCTCGTCGACCGCCACCAGCTCGCCACCGGGGGCGCGTTCGACGCCCTTGCTGGCGATCCGCAGCCGACCGACGTTGAGGCGCTCCAGCTCCTCCCACATCCGCCGGTCCGGCGTACCGCCCGCGCGCAGCCCGTCCCGGAGGTGGTGGAAGCTGTCCGCGTAGGGGCTGACCACACACCGGGTGGCGTGCCCCGGTGCGGTCTCCAGCAGCGCGGTGCGGCGCGCGGCGACCACCTGCCGCTGGAACAGCGGCTGGACGGCGCCCTGCGCCACGGCTTCCTCGGTGAACAGATAGGCGGTTCCCATCAGCAGGCCCACGGCGCCACCACGCCGGGTGAGCGGGGCGGCGAGTGCGGCCACCATCGCGGCGGACCGCTCGTCGTGGATGCCACCGGCGAAGAACACCTCGATGCGATGCTCTCGGCCCGTACCGTCCGCGTCGGCGCCGTCGAGGAAGTCCTCGAGCACCCCCAACTGCGCCTCCCACAGCGGGAAGCTGTTCCTGGGGCCCACATGGCCACCGCACTCCGAACCCTCGAAGACGAACCGGCGGGCCCCGGCCCGCAGGAACTGCGCGAGCAGCCCCGGAGAGGGGACGTGCAGAAAGGTGGTGATGCCCTCCCGCTCCAGCGCCATGGCCTGGGAGGGCCGTCCGCCCGCGATGACGGCATGGCTGGGGCGGACCTCGAGAACGGCTTCGAGCTGGGCCTCACGGATGTCCTCGGGCGCGAAGCCGAGCACTCCGACGCCCCAGGGCCGCCCCGCGAGGGCGGCTCCGGCTTCCTCCAGCAGGGTACGGGCCTGCTCGCGTCCGGCGAGGGCGAGCGCGATGAACGGCAGTGCTCCGCCGTCCGCCACGGAGGTCGCGAATCCGGCCTGGTCGCTGACCCGGGTCATCGGCCCCTGGGCGAGCGGCAGCCGGGTGCCGGTGGTCGACGTCATCGGCGCGCCGGGGCGCAGCACCGCACCGGGCCGTAACGCGACCTCGGGCCGTAACGCGACCTCGGGCTGTAACGCGGCATTCGGCACCGGCGTGACGGACCCGCGGGCGGCCTCCTCGTCCGGTGCCACCGCAGCGTGGCGGATCGCGTCGGTCAGGGCCCGGACCGTGCGCCCGGTGTCCCGCCAGCGTTCGGCGAACCGTGCCGCGAGGAAGCCGTCCTGGCCGACGGGGAGTGGTCGCTCACCGGGCGCGGCCACCCGCCGCCGCAGAACGCGGTGGCCGTCGGTGACCACGGTCTCCGAGCCGTCCATGGAACGGATCGCGGCCACGCGCTCCTCGGGGAGCCCGCACTCGGCGAGCAGCGCCAGCTGGCTGTCCAGGACGACCCCGGCCGCACCCGCCACGACGGCGGCGGCCGCCGTGTGCGGACCGATACCACCGCACGCCCACACCGGCACGGTCACCTCGGGGTCGGTGAGGAGCCGTTGGAGCAGCACGAAGGTGGTCAGCTCACCGATCCGGCCGCCGCTCTCGTTCCCCCGCGCGATCAGACCGTGGGCCCCGGCCGTGATCGCGGCCAGGGCCTCCTCCGCGGAGGTGACCTCGACGAGCACCCGGTGGTGCCCGGTGACATCCCCTACGGCCCACGGGGCGTCCCCGCAGAGCACGACGGTGTGCGGTCCGTCAACGGCGGCGGCCCGTGGATCCGCGTCCACGGGCCGCGTGTCGTCCGCGCCGTCCGCCCCCCGACACGTACCGGTCGGCGGTGCGATCAGATCGCCGGGTGCCAGACGGCAGCCCGCCGCCACCCTGACCCCGAACCGGGCGTCACCCACCCAACTCCGGGTACGTTCCAGCGCGTCCCGCGCCTGACGGCCACCGGCCCCCAGATCGAGTACACCGAGCCCGCCGGCGCGGCTGAACGCCGCCGCGAGTCTGGCGTCCGGTTCCCCGAACGGGGTGACACCGATGACAAGATCCCCCGTGTGCGCAACGGACGCCATGTCTTCTCCCGGAAGGTCGGATAACGCTGGGAAAAGGGACAATTCGAGCACGTTTCAACGAAGCACCGATCCGGGCGGCGAGGATGTCACTTTCATGTTCAAGCGGGAAGAGGCATGAACGATCCATAAGCGATTCATGAGCAATCCGCCGCCGTGCGCCACGGGCCGCACCACACCGTCGCGTTAGTGTGCGGCTGTGAGTCTTCATGTCGTCATAGGATCCGGTCCCGCGGGTAGCGCCACCGCCCGGCTGCTGGCCGAACAGGGCCATTCGGTAAGGGTCGTCACCAGGTCGGGCCGCGCCCCGGAACCCGGTGTCGAGCACCTTGCCCTGGACGCCGCCGACAGCGGGCGGCTGACCGAGGCGGTCAAGGGGGCGACCGCCCTCTACGGCTGTGCCGGACCGCCCTACCACCGCTGGACGCGCGAATGGCCACCACTGGCCTCCGCGATGTGCGCTGCGGCCGAGGCGACCGGGGCCGTCCTCGTCATGCTGGGCAACCTCTACGGCTACGGACCGGTGGACGGACCGCTGACCGAGGAACTGCCGCTCGCGGCGACCGGACCCAAGGGAGGCGTGCGCGCCGCCGTCTGGGAGCGGGCACGGACCCTGCACGAGCAGGGGCGCGTCCGGGCGGTCGAGGTGCGGGCCTCGGACTTCTTCGGCCCCGGGGTGACCGACGGCGGCCACCTCGCCGCGCGGGTCGTGCCGCGCGTGCTGCGCGGCAAGCCGGTCTCCGCGCTGGGGGATCCCGACGCCCCGCACAGCTGGAGCTATCTGCCCGACGTGGCCGGGGCCCTGGTCGAGGTGGCGGGCGAGGAGCGCGCCTGGGGCCGGGCCTGGCACGTTCCGACACTGCCCGCGCTGTCCGTCCGGCAGATGGTCGACCGCCTCGCCGCCGAGGCGGGCACCGGTCCGGTCGCGGTGCGCGGGCTGGCACCGGCCGTACTGCGCCTGCTGGGCGTGTTCTCCCCGCAGATCCGCGAACTGGGGGAGATCCGCTACCAGTTCGACCGCCCGTTCGTGGCTGATTCAGGTGCCTACGAAGCCGCCTTCACGCTACGCGCCACACCCCTCGACGAACAGGTCCGGGCGACGGTGGACTGGTGGCGGAGGCGCATGACCACCACCGGGTGACACCCGGACCGCGCGCCGCACAGGCGCGACGTGCCGTACCTGCGCGACGTGGGGCTCCGGTCCGGACCCCCACGTCGTTCCACCTGCCGCTCCGACCGGTTCAGCGGCGGTCGCAGCGGGTCAGCGGGCCGCTCAGGAGCCGTCCGTCAGGCCCGGGAGCCCCGGAGGCGTGGGAAGCGGCAGCTTGTTGAAGCCCCGCTCACGCTGTGCCGCGGAGGTCCGGCAGGTCAGGTCCTTCGCCGGGAGACGGCCGGTGGTCAGATAGCTGGTGGCCGTCTTGTCCGCACACGACTTGGAACCGTAGATACCGTGACCCTCGCCCCCGGCGACGGTGACCATCCGTGAGCCCTTCATGGCCCGGTGCATACCGCGGCCACTGGCGAGGGGCGTCTGGGAGTCCCACTCGTTCTGCAGGACGAGTGCCCCGACCTCGTTGTCGATCGTGGTGGCGGGCTCGCTCCCCTCCTTCTTCCAGAACGCACACGGCTTGATGGTGGAGCCGAAGTCGCCGTACAGCGGGTACTCCTTCTTCGCCCGCACCGCGTCGGCGCGGTACCCCTCGGGGTCCCGCGGCCACGCACCGGTGTCCGCGCACACGACGGACCAGAAGGCGGCGGTGCCGTTGTCGTCCGGCACGGCCCGTCCGAACGACGGCTGGCCGGTACGGCTCGGCGCCTTGGGCTCGGCGGTCCGGGACGGGCCGCGGTCGGCCGCCTTCTTGAGCTTGGCGATGCCCTCGGCGCCCTCACGCACGCTGAAGAACGCGGCACGGCTGCCGGAGCGGATGTCATCCCCCGTCAGCTTCTGGCCGTCGAGCTCGATCGGCTTGCGGTCGGCCCGTGCGACCAGGTCCCAGAACGTCTTGCGGACGGCCTTGGGCGTCTTGCCCAGCTTGTACGTGGCGTGCCGCTGAGCCGTCCACTCGCTCCACCGGGTGAAGGCGGGTTCGGCGCCCTCGGCCCATATCTGGATCATGCCGCGCCATATCCGCGCCGGATCCACGGAGCTGTCCAGAATGAACCGGTCGGCGTGGCGCGGGAACATCTGCGTGTACACGGCGCCGAGGTAGGTGCCGTACGAGTACCCCAGGTAGGAGATCTTCTTCTGGCCCAGCACGGCCCGCATCACGTCCATGTCACGGGCCGTGTTCCGGGTGGTGATGTGGCGCAGTCGGTCCCCTTGCTTCGCGTCGCACTTCTCGGCGACGGTACGGGCCCACTTCACGTCCTTGGCGAACTTCTCCGCTCGGTAGGGGCGTTCCCAGCTCTGCTCCTTGGCGCTGAGACCGCAGCCCACCGGAGAGCTGCGGCCGACACCCCGCGGGTCGAAGCCGATGAGGTCGTACTTCTTCTTCACCGACGAGGGCAGTTCACCGGCCAGCTCGAAGGGCATGTAGAGGCCCGAACCCCCCGGTCCGCCGGGGTTGACGAGCAGCACGCCGCGGCGCTCCGCGGCGGTGCTGGTCTTCAGCCGTGAGATGGCGAGGCCGATCTTCTTGCCGTCGGGACGGTCGTAGTCCAACGGCACCTTGATGGTGGCGCACTGGAAGGAGGCCGGGGAGTCACTGTCGCAGCGGTGCCACGACGGCCGCTGCTCGGTGTACTGCTTCAGGGGGTTCTCGGCGGCCGATGCGCTGCCCGGGGCGAAGGCCGGTACCAACGCCGCGAGGGTGCTCGCCGCCAGGACATGAGTCAACGATCTGCTGCGCACGTGCGGTGTCCTTATGGGCAGGGTGTGTTGGGACGCGTTCACCCTTCCGTACGGGACGGACGCGGGAGAACCACCGAGGGGGTGGAATGGTGTCCGACCACGGGGGTACGCCCGGCGCCGCGTGTGGTTCTGAGGTCGTACGGGATCGGCCGCGTCATCCGTGGCCGACGCCTCCGCCGTGGCCGAAGTCTCCGCCGTGGCCGAAGTCTCCGCCGAGGGCGAGGGCGAGGGCGAGGGCGTGACGGGGTGCGCGCCGCCCAGGGACGGTGCGTCCTGGTCGGCCCTCCCGCCGCCGGACAGACTCCGAGGCGGCGCGCGGCCCGTGCGCCGACCACAGTCCGTCCGGAAGGAATGAACCGCGATGCAGCACACCGGGACACAGCAGGCCGGGATGTACGGAGCCGAAGTGCCATCAGCCACCGGGGACGACCAGAGCCTGATGCGAAGGATCCGTGTCCTGGAGGACAAGGAGGCGCTGCGCGGGTTGATGATGCGGGGGTGGCGGGCGCTGGACCTCAGGGACTGGGAGACCTGGACCGCGTGCTGGGCCGACGACGCGACCCTCGAGTTCGGCCCCTGGGAGACCGTCCGGGGCAAGGAGGCGATCCGGACCACGGTGGAGCGCGCGGAGGCGCCCTACCCGAGCATGCAGCACCACATCCTGAACGCGCACTTCACCATCGAGGACGACGACCGCGCCACCGGTATCGGGTACATGTGGTTCGTCGCCGTGACCGAGCCCGGGCAGATTGCCTCCCCCTACTCCATGGGTGGGCCCTACGAGTGGGAGTTCCGCCGGGGCGCGGACGGCTGGCTGCTGACCCGCCTGCGCGTCGGCGTGTGGTGGACCCGCGGGGAGGACGCTCTCAAGGCGCTGGAGTGATGCCGGGACCACCCGGGTGCCGGACACGCGCTAGGCGTCGAACCAGACCACCAGGCGGACATGGGCATCACCGTGGACCCCCGCGAGGGCGCGCATCACGGTCCACACCGGTTGCCACGGGCCGTCCGCGGGCACCGCGTCACGGCGCCGGGCGCGTTCGGCCCGGAAGACGGTGGTGCCGACGTCCCATTCGGTGCCCTCGGCCCACAACTCCCCCACCCGGTCCGGGTCGACGGACAAGGTGTCGACACCGCTGGCGCGGGCGAAGCCACGGCTCCAGTCCCCGCGGTGCGACAACTCCAGGGTGCCGTCCGGGAGCCGCCGGTACCGGGCGATATCGGTGGCCCGGGGGATCGCCGGTTCGTCCCAGTCGATGGTGAGGACCTCGTCCCCGTCGATCCAGGTCGTGCCGAACACCGCCGCCCCGTGCGCCGCGTGCTCCGCCCCGGTCACCTCCGAGACGTCCACCGGCAGCCCGCGGCCGGCCGCGACCGGCCGCCAGTGCCCCTCGGGGCTCCTCACCCCGAAGAGACAGCCGAAGGCGGGGTAGTCCCGGTCCACTCCGAGCAGCGACAGATCGATGGCGGAGTACCAGGCCGTCTCCCCGACTTCGAGGCCGGGCCCCCAGGTGCGGCACTCCACGAACCCGTAGATGTCTGTTCCCACGGACCGATCGTCTTCGCCGAGACAGGGCGCTGGTGTGACCTCCGCCACATATGCGAGGGAATTTCCTCGCGGATGTATCCGGAGCGGGCGTGCCGGGATCTGTGATCCGGAGAAGGGGCCAGTCAGCTTGAGGGTGGGAAGATAACCGTGACCGTTGAACGAAATCCGTGGCACGTTCTGGGCGCGCTGCTCGTCGGATTCTCCCTCATCTTGCTGGACATGAGCGTGGTGGCGGTCGCCAACCCCGCCATCATGGAGTCGCTCGAGGCGGATGTCTCCGCAGTGGTCTGGGTGACCAGCGCCTATCTGCTCACCTACGCCGCACCGCTGCTGTTCACCGGACGGCTCGGTGACCGCTTCGGCCCGAAGAACGTCTACCTGGTCGGCCTGGTGGTGTTCACGCTCGCCTCGCTGTGGTGCGGTATGGCGGGGAGCATCGACATGCTGATCGCGGCCCGCGCCGTACAGGGCCTCGGGGCCGCGCTGATGACGCCCCAGACCATGGCGGTCGTCACCCGGATCTTCCCCGCGGACAAGCGCGGTGCCGCGATGGGCGCGTGGGGCGGTTCCGCGGGAGTCGCGCTGCTGGTGGGTCCGGTCGTCGGCGGTCTGCTGGTGGACTCCGCCGGCTGGGAGTGGATCTTCCTGATCAACGTCCCGATCGGCGTCCTGGCCTTCTTCCTCGCCTGGAAGATGGTGCCCTCGCTCCCGACCACGCCGCACAAGTTCGACGTGGTCGGCATCGTGCTGTCCTGCGGGGGTATGTTCCTGCTGGTCTTCGGCCTTCAGGAAGGCAACAACAAGGACTGGTCGGCGACCATCTGGCTGATGATCGGCGCGGGTCTCGCCGTCCTGACGATGTTCGTCGTGACACAGGCGGTCAACAAGGGCGAACCCCTGCTGATGCTGAGCCTGTTCCGGGACCGCAACTTCGCGCTGGCCAACGTGGGGATCGCGGCCATGGGTGCCGCGGTGACCGCGATGACCGTGCCCACCTACTTCTATCTGCAGGGCGTGCGCGGGCTCACCTCGATGGAATCGGCGCTGATCTTCGCGCCGCTGGCGATCCTGACCGGTGTCTGCGCGCCGTTCGTCGGCAAGCTGTCCGACACCATGCATCCGCGCACCTTCACCACCACGGGCTTCGTGCTGTTCGGCATCACCATCGTCGCGTACAGCGAGTTGATGAAGCCGGACTCGCACCTGTGGATGTTCTCGGCCACGGCCGCCCTGACCGGCATCGGCAACGGCATGGTCTGGGGCCCGCTGGGCGCCATCGCCACCCGTAACCTCCCCATCGACCAGTCCGGCGCGGGCTCCGGTGTCTACAACACCAACCGCCAGGTGGGCGCCGTGCTCGGCAGCGCCGCGGTCGGCGCGCTGTTCGTGGACCGGCTGGAGGCGCATCTGCCGGGTGTCGGTGGCGGCGGGGGCCATGTCGAGGGCAGCGTCACCAAGATCCCCGAGATGTTCAAGGAGCCCTACAGCACGGCGCTGAGCGAGACGGGACTCCTTCCCGTCGGATTCCTGCTGCTGGGAGCGATCGCCTGCACCCTGTTCATCCGCTTCCCGTCGCGGGAGACACCGAAGGAGGGCGGCGACGTCGCCCTGCGGAAGGTGGAGGACGCCAGTTGACACCCTCACACCGGTCGACGTCATTCGGAAATGAACGGGGAGGGTCTCCCATGGGTCCCACAGATGATTTCGGGCGCTGGATCCGCAAACTGAACACCGCGGACGCTCCCAAGGCCAGACTGATTCTCCTGCCGCACGCCGGAGGATCAGCGAACTCCTACTTCCAGTTCGCGCGGGGATTCGGTGAGCTGGATGTCCACGCGGTGCAGTACCCCGGTCGGCAGGATCGCCGCCATGAGCCTTTCCGGGACACCATCGAGGAACTGGCCGACGAGATCGCCGAACTCATCGGCGACTGGAACGACCTGCCCGTCGTCCTGATGGGAAACAGTATGGGCGCGTTGGTCGCCTTCGAGGTGACCCACCGTCTGGAGGCCAAGGGAAATCCGCCGCTGGCCCTCTTCGCCTGCGGCCGGGTGGCGCCGACGCTGCGCAAGGACGAGGGCACCCATCTCAAAGGGAACGACGCCTTTCTCCGGGAGATGGCGCTGCTCGGCGGAATGGGACACCAACTGCTCCAGGACGAGGAGATCCTCGACATCATCCTGCCCCCCATGCGCGCGGACTACCGGCTGGCGGAGACGTACTGCGCCTCGCCGGCCACACGGATCTCGGTACCCGTCCATGTGCACATCGGCAGGGCGGACCCCAAGGTCAACGAGCCGGAGGCGGCCGAGTGGAAGCGCAGCACGACCGGGGAGTTCACCCTCGAGACCCATGAGGGCGGCCACTTCTTCTTCACCGACAACGGCGCCCGTCTGACCGCTGCCGTCAACGGGGCACTGAACGACACGCTCGCCGTGAACCCGTGAGCTCCTGACCATCCGGCGGCCCGCCGCGCGGGGTTTCGGCAACCATCCCGGAACCCGACGCGGCCGGGCCGCTTCGTCATGTCCCGAAGCGCCCGGAACCGGTCGGCCAACAGCATCGGCGGTCTCTCAAACCTTCCCCGGGAAAAAATTCTTGAATGGCTGTATCTGGGCGGGCCACCGCGGGATCTAAACAGTCGACCACATGGTTGCCGGCAAGAGCCCGAAGGTGGGGGAAACAAGCATGGCCCTCGAGAAGCCCGACATCGTCGGAGCCCTGCGTAAGTCGCTGAAGGAGACCGAGCGCCTGCGGCGGCAGAACCAGCAGCTGCTCGACCAGGCGGGCGAGCCCCTGGCCATCGTGGGGATCAGTTGCCGCTTTCCCGGTGGGGTGACCTCACCGGAGGAATTGTGGTCGCTGGTCGCCGAGGGACGCATGGGGTTCTCGGAATTCCCCGACGACCGCGGCTGGGATCTGGGCAACCTCTACGACCCGGACCCGGACCACCCCGGTACCGCCTATACCCGCCACGGCGGATTCCTCGACGACATGGCGGAGTTCGACGCCGAGTTCTTCGGCATCAGCCCCCGTGAGGCGCTGGCGATGGACCCGCAGCAGCGGCTGCTGCTCGAGGGCGCGTGGGAGGCGTTCGAGGACGCGGGCATCGACCCCCTGACGCTCAAGGAGAGCGACACCGGGGTCTTCTGCGGGCTCATGTTCTCCGACTACCAGTTCGTCGCGGGACTCAGCGACCGGCGCCCGGAGATCGAGGGCTACCTCTCCATCGCGTCGTCCCCCAGCGTTGCCTCCGGCCGCATCAGCTACACCTTCGGCTTCGAGGGCCCCGCGGTCACCGTGGACACCGTCTGCTCCTCCTCCCTGGTGGCCATCGACCTGGCGGCCAAGTCCCTGCGCGCCAAGGAGTGCTCGCTCGCCGTGGTCGGCGGCGCCACCACGCTCGCCAGGCCCAGCGCCTTCATCGAGTTCAGCCGTCAGCGCGCGCTGTCGCCGGACGGACGCTGCAAGGCATACGCGGAGGCCGCGGACGGCGTCGGCTGGGCGGAGGGCATGGGCCTGCTGGTCCTGGAGCGGCTCTCCGACGCCAAGCGCAACGGACGCCGGATCCTGGCCCTCGTACGCGGCAGCGCCGTCAACCAGGACGGCGCGAGCAACGGCCTCACCGCGCCCAACGGCCCGTCCCAGGAGCGGGTGATCCGCCAGGCGCTGGCCGGTGCCGGACTCACCCCCTCCGACATCGACGCGGTCGAGGGCCACGGCACGGGCACCCCGCTGGGTGACCCGATCGAGGCGGAGGCGCTGCTGGCCACCTACGGCCAGAACCGGGAGAACGGGCCGCTGTGGCTCGGCTCGATCAAGTCGAACTTCGGCCACACCCAGGCCGCGGCCGGTGTGGCGGGCGTGATCAAGATGGTGATGGCGATGCGTCATGAGACGCTTCCGCCCACCCTGCACGTGGACGCGCCGTCCTCGCATGTGGACTGGTCCTCGGGCGAGGTCGCGCTGCTGACCGAACCGCGGCCGTGGGCCGCGGGGGAGCGGGTGCGCCGCGCCGGTGTCTCGTCCTTCGGCGTGAGCGGCACCAACGCCCACGTGATCCTCGAGGAGGCCCCCGAAGAGGAGGCCCCCGAAGGGGAGCCGGCCGCGAACGACGAGCCGACCGGGGATCACGGCACCGGTGCCCGCCCGCCGGTGCTCGTCCCGCTCTCCGCCCGGGGCGAGGCCGCGCTGCGTGAGCAGGCCGACCGGCTGCGCGCCCATATGATCGCCCGCCCCGAACTGGACCACCGGGACATCGCCTTCGCCCAGGCGACCACCCGCGCCCATCTGGAGCGCCGCGCCGTGGTCGTGGCCACCGACCGGGGCGCCCTGCTGACCGGTCTGAGCGAGCTGAGCTCGGCCGAGCCCGCCGCGAACGTGGCGGAGGGCCAGACGGCCGGTTCGAGTGTGAAGCCGGTGTTCGTGTTCCCGGGTCAGGGTGCGCAGTGGGAGGGGATGGCGGTCGGTCTGCTGGACTCCTCGCCGGTGTTCGCGGCGGAGATAGC
>NZ_JBWKKP010000044.1:0-36908 GCF_056431485.1 Streptomyces sp. NPDC045899 | reverse complement strand
GGATGGCATCGGTCCAGTTGCCGGCCGCCGACCTGGGTCCGTATCTGGAGCCGTGGGGTGAGCGGTTGTCGGTGGCCGCGGTCAACGGCCCGTCGAGCACGGTGCTGTCGGGTGACACCGAGGCCGTCCACGGGATCGTGGAGCAGCTGGTCGCCCGCGACATCACGGCCCGGGTCGTCCCCGTGGACTACGCCTCGCACTCCGCGCAGGTCGAGGAGATCCGGGACACCCTGTTGACCTCGCTGGCCGGTGTCGCCCCGGCCCGGTCCGCGGTTCCGTTCTACTCGACCGTCGACGCCGCCTGGTGTGACACCGGCACGCTGGACGCCGCCTACTGGTACCGCAATCTGCGCGAACCCGTGCGCTTCGAGGAAGCCGTCCGCGGGCTGCTGGACCAGGGCTACGGCTTCTTCGTCGAGACCAGCGCCCATCCGGTGCTCACCATCGGAGTCGAGCAGACCGTCGAGGCCGCCGCCCCGGAGCACCCGGTCGCCGTCCTCGCCACCCTCCGCCGGGACGAGGGCGGCCCCGACCGCTTCCTGCTCGCACTCGGCCAGGCCCATACCCGGGGTCTCTCACCCGACTGGACACGGGTGTTCGACGGCCACGGTCCGGCCGCCGATCTGCCCACCTACGCGTTCACCCGGCGCCGCTACTGGCTGGAGCACACCAGCCCCGCCGAGAGCGTCCCGGCCCCGGCGGTGGATCCCGAGGAGGACCGGTTCTGGGAAGCCGTCCGCACCGGAGATCTGCCACGGCTGACCGCGGCCCTCGGCGTCGGCCCCGACGAACCGCTCAGCGCCGTGCTGCCCGCGCTGGCCACCTGGCGGGAGCGGCGCGCCGAACTGGCCACGGTCGACTCATGGCGCTACCGGCTCAGCTGGCAGCCCCTGACCGACCCGGTCGTGTCCCGGCTGTCCGGCAGCTGGCTCGTCGTGCTGCCCGCCGTGCTCACCGATGACCCGCGGACGGCCGCCTGCGTCCAGGCACTCGAAGACGCCGGAGCCGTCGTGGTGACCGTCGCCCTCGAACACACCGACACCGCGCCACGGCCGCTGGCCACCAAGCTCACCGGCGCCCTCACCACCGCCGGGGCATCACCCGCGGGCATCCTGTCGCTGCTGGCCACCGATGAACGGCCGCATCCGGACCATCCGTCGGTGCCGGTCGGCACCGCCCTGGGCCTCGCCCTCGTCCAGGCACTCCAGGAGGCCGGGCTGTCCGCCCCGTTGTGGTGGGCGACCCGCGGCGCGGTGTCCGTCGGCGCGGCCGACGCCCCCGTCAGCCCGGCCCAGCACACCAGTTGGGGTCTGGGCAGGGTGGCCGCCCTGGAGTACCCGCGCGGCTGGGGCGGACTGGTCGATCTGCCCCCGGAGCTCGACAGCCGCACCGCCGCCCGGTTCACCGGTGTGCTCGCCGGACGCGGCGACGAGGACCAGGTGGCCGTACGCGAGACGGGCGTCCTCGCCCGCCGGCTCGTCCCCGCCCCGCTGGACGGCGCGCCGCCGCCGCGGTCATGGACCCCGCGCGGCACCACACTGATCACCGGTGGCACCGGTGGCCTCGGCGCGTACGTCGCCCGCTGGCTCGCCCGCAACGGCGCCGAACACCTCGTCCTGGTCAGCCGACGCGGACCCGAGGCACCGGGGGCGGCCGGGCTCCGCGAGGAGCTGACCGCGCTGGGCGCCCGCACCACCGTGGCGTCCTGCGACATCACCGACCGAGACGCGCTGTCGGCGCTGGTGTCGGGTCTGGAGGCGGACGGCTGCCGGATCCGCTCGGTCATGCACGCCGCGGGCGGCGGCTCACTCGTCCCGCTCGCCGACACCTGTCTCGAGGAGTTCGCCGACACCCTGAGCGCCAAGGCGGGCGGCGCGGCGCATCTGGACGCCCTCTTCGACCGCGACGACCTCGACGCCTTCGTCCTGTTCTCCTCCATCTCCGGGGTCTGGGGCAGCGCGATCCACGGCGCCTACGCCGCCGCCAACGCCTACCTGGACGGACTCGCCGAGAACCGCCGGGCCCGCGGTCTGGCCGCCACCTCCGTGGTGTGGGGCATCTGGAGCCCCGAGAACGGCGCCGGTATGGCGGCCAACCTGGTCGAGGAACAACTGCGGGCGCAGGGCGTCGTCTTCATGCCGCCCGCCACCTGTGTGACCGCCCTCGGCCAGGTGCTGGACCACGACGAGACCCTGGTCCTGGTCGCCGACATCGACTGGAGCCGGTTCGCCCCGGTGTTCACCACCGGCCGCCCCAGCCCGCTCATCAGCGGGGTACCCGCGGCCCGTGCCGCGCTGGAGCCCGCCGCCGCCACCGCGGCGGACGGCGCCGACGGCGATCCGGCCGCCGCACCGCTGCGCGCCCGGCTGCGCGAACTGCCCGACACCGAGGGCGAACGCGTGCTGGACGACCTCGTCCGCGCCGAGGCCGCCGGGGTACTCGGACATGACTCGGCCGACGCGATCGCCTCCGACCGCGCCTTCCGCGACCTCGGCTTCGACTCGCTCACCGCCGTGGAGATGCGCAACCGGCTCGCCACCGCCACCGGGCTCACCCTTCCCGTCACCCTGGTCTTCGACCACACCTCGCCCACCGCCCTCGCCCGCCACCTGCGGGACGAACTCCTCGGCGAGCGGACCGCGTCGCCGGCACCGGCGGCGCCCCCGGTGCTCCGCGCCGCCGCGGCGGACGACGACCCGGTCGTCATCGTGGCCATGAGCTGCCGCTACCCCGGCGGTGTCGACACCCCCGACGCCCTGTGGCGGCTCGTCGCCGACGGCCGTGACGCGGTCGCCGAACTCCCCGCCGACCGCGGCTGGGACCTCGACGCGCTCTACGACGCCGATCCCGAACGGCCCGGCACCAGCTACGCGGCCACCGGTGGCTTCGTCTACGACGCGGGACGGTTCGACGCGGGCTTCTTCGGCATCTCGCCCCGTGAGGCCCTCGCCATGGACCCGCAGCAGCGGCTGTTGCTGGAGACCTCCTGGGAGGCGCTGGAGCGGGCCGGGATCGACCCCGCCACTCTGCGCGGCAGCCGCACCGGCATCTTCGCCGGTGCCGCCTACCAGGGGTACGGCGGCAGCATGCGGGACGTCCCCGACGAACTCGAGGGGCTCTTCGTCGCGGGTATCTCCACCAGTGTGCTGTCCGGCCGGGTCGCGTACACCCTGGGCCTGGAGGGCCCCGCGGTGACGGTGGACACGGCCTGCTCCTCCTCGCTCGTCGCCGTCCACCTCGCCGCCCAGGCCCTCCGCCGCGGCGAATGCGCACTGGCCCTGGCCGGTGGAGCCACCGTGATCGGCACCCCGCTGACGTTCACCGGCTTCAGCCGCCAGCGCGGACTGGCTCCCGACGGCCGCTGCAAGTCCTTCGCGGCCTCCGCGGACGGGTTCGGCATGGCCGAGGGCGTCGGACTGCTGCTCCTGGAGCGGCTCAGCGACGCCCGCCGCAACGGCCATCCGGTGCTCGCCGTCCTGCGCGGCTCCGCCGTCAACCAGGACGGTGCCAGCAACGGGCTGACCGCCCCCAGCGGCCTCGCCCAGCAGCGCGTCATCACCGAGGCGCTCGCCGACGCCGGACTCACCGCTGCCGACGTCGACGCGGTGGAGGCCCACGGCACCGGCACCACGCTCGGTGACCCCATCGAGGCCCAGGCCATCCTGGCCACCTACGGTCAGGGGCGCCCCGCCGAACGGCCGCTGCTGCTCGGCTCGCTGAAGTCCAACATCGGCCACAGCCAGGCCGCCGCCGGGGTCGCGGGCGTGATGAAGATGGTGCTCGCCATGCGGCACGGGGAACTCCCCGCCACCCTGCACGTGGACGAGCCCACCCCGAACGTCGACTGGTCGGCCGGTGAGGTGCGGCTGCTGACCGAGGCCACTCCGTGGCCCGAGGACGGCCACCCCCGGTGTGCCGGAGTGTCCTCCTTCGGCCTGAGCGGCACCAACGCCCACGTCATCGTGGAACAGCCGCCCGCCGGACCGCGGGTGGAACAGCCCGGCTCCGCGGGTCGGGAGACCTGTGTGCCCTGGGTGCTGTACGGGCGCGGCGCCGACGCCGTCCGCGACCAGGCGGCGCGGCTGCGCGCCCACCTCGCCGGGCGGCCGGAGCTGACACCCGCCGACATCGGCCGTTCCCTGGCCACCGGCCGCACCGCCTTCGAGCACCGGGCCGCCGTCGTCGGCGACGACCGGGAGACACTCCTCGCCGGACTCGACGCGCTGATCGACGGCCGGACCGGCGAGAGGGCCGTCCGCGGCACCGCGGTCCGGGACCCGCGCCCGGTGTTCGTCTTCCCCGGCCAGGGCTCCCAGTGGGCCGGAATGGCCGGTGAACTCCTCGACACCTCACCGGTGTTCGCTTCAGCCATCGCCGCTTGTGCCGACGCCCTCGCCCCGCACCTCGACTGGTCCCTCCTCGACGTGCTGCGCGAAGCGCCCGGCGCCCCGCCGCTGGACCGGGTCGACGTCGTCCAGCCGGTCCTGTTCGCCGTCATGGTGTCCCTGGCCGAGGTGTGGCGCGCCCACGGTGTCGAGCCCGCCGCCGTCGTGGGCCACTCCCAGGGCGAGATCGCCGCCGCCCACGTGGCCGGAGCCCTCACACTCGAGGACGCCGCCCGTGTGGTGGCCCTGCGCAGCAAGGAACTGCGGGCCCTGATCGGCCATGGCGGCATGCTCTACATCCCGCTCCCGCAGCGGGACGTCGAGGAGCGGCTCGCCCCGTGGACCGGACGGCTGAGTGTCGCCGCCGTCAACGGCCCCACCACCGTGACCGTCTCCGGCGACCCCGCGTCGCTCGAGGAACTCCACACCCGGCTCGCCGACGACGGCGTCCTGTGCTGGCCCATCCCCGGAGTCGACTTCGCCGGACACTCCCCGCAGATCGAGGAGGTCCGCGGGGAACTCCTCACCGCCCTCGGCGGGATCACCCCGCGCGCCTCCCGCGTCCCCTTCTACTCGACCGTGACCGGCGGCGTGCTCGACACCGACGCCCTCGACGCCGGGTACTGGTACCGCAACCTGCGGCAGCCGGTGCTCTTCCACACGGCCGTCGAAGCCCTCGTCGCCGCCGGACACCGGCTGTTCGTCGAGACCAGCACCCACCCCGCCCTCACCGTCTGGCTCCAGGAGTCCCTGGAGGCGGCCAGCGGGTCCGGCGGCGCGGTCGGCACCCTGCACCGCGGTGAGGGCGGCCGCAAGAGGTTCCTCACCTCCCTCGCCGAACTCCATGTGCTCGGCCACCCGGTGGACTGGGACACCGTCTTCGAGGGCACCGGAGCGCGCCCCTGCGAGCTGCCCACCTACGCCTTCCAGCGCGACCACTACTGGCTGGAGCCCGCCCCTCCCGCCGTGTCCGGCGCCGACGGGAACGACGCCGCGGGAGCCCGTCCGCGCTTCTGGGACGCCGTGGCGGAGGGCGACCTCGACGCGCTCACCACGACCCTCGGCGTCGAGGACGACACGACCCGCGACGCGATGGGCACGGTCCTGCCCGCCCTCTCCCGGTGGCTGCTCGCCGACCGCGGCCGGACCACCCTCGACGGCTGGCGCTACCGCGTCATCTGGACCGCGCTGCCCCGGGCTCGCGACACGCGCCTCGACGGTACGTGGTGGGTCGTCGTCCCCGCCGCCGGCCATCACCCCGCCCTCGCCGACTGCCTGACCGCACTGCGCGACCACGGCGCCGCCCCCCGCCTCGTCGAAGTCGGCCATGACACCGGGCGTACCGAGCTCGCCACGCTGCTGCGCAGCCTCGCCGAGGAGGACCCGGCCGAGGGCGTGCTGTCGCTGCTCGCCCTGGCCGAGGCCCCGCACGGCGCCGGGGCGCTGCTGCCCGCCGGGCTGGCCCTCACCACCACCCTGCTCCAGGCGCTCGGCGACGCCGAGGTGCGCACCCCGCTGTGGTGCGCGACCCGCGGCGCCGTCGCCGTGGGCCGCTCCGACACCCTCGACGCCCCCCTCCAGGCCCTCACCTGGGGCCTCGGAGGTGTCGCGGCCGTCGAACACCCCGAACGCTGGGCGGGCCTCCTCGACCTCCCCGCCCGGCTCGACACCCGGGCGCGCGCCCGGCTCGCCGGAGCACTGGCCGGCCAGGACGGCGAGGACCAGCTCGCCCTCCGCGCCTCCGGGGTCTTCGCCCGGCGCCTCGTCCGCGCCACCTCCTCCCACGACGCCGACAGCACGCCCTGGATTCCCGACGGCACCGTGCTCATCACCGGTGCGACCGGCCGCCTCGGCATCCGTCTGGCCCGCCGGCTCGCCCACCGCGGCACCGCACATCTCCTGCTGGTCAGCCGCCGTGGCCCCGACGCCCCCGAAGCCGACCGGCTGGCCGCCGAACTCACCGCCCTGGGAACCGAGTTCACCTTCGCCGCATGCGACACCGCGGACCGCGACGCCCTGGCCCGCCTCCTCGCCACCATCCCCGCGGACCGCCCGCTGCGCGCGGTATTCCACGCCGCCGGAGTCCTCGACGACGGGGTGCTCGCCACCCTCACCCCCGAGCGCGCGGCCGCCGTCCTGCGTCCCAAGGCCGATGCCGCATATCACCTCGACGAACTCACCCGGGACACCACCGGCCTCAGGGCCTTCGTGATGTTCTCCTCGCTCGCCGGCACCCTCGGCGGCACCGGCCAGGGCAGCTACGCCGCCGCCAACGCCTACCTCGACGCCCTGGCCCGGGCGCGCCGCGACCGCGGGCTGCCCGCCACCTCCGTGGCCTGGGGACTGTGGGGCGGTGACAGCCTCGCCGCGGGTGCGGTGGGCCGGCGGCTGGTCCGGGACGGACTGCCCGCCATGGACCCCGAACTCGCCCTCGACGCCCTGTGGCAGGCGCTCCAGGACGATGAGACCCGGCTGACCGTCGCCGATATCGCCTGGGACCGCTTCACCCGCGCCTACACCGCGCTGCGTCCGAGCGCCGCCCTCAGCGAACTGCCCGACGCACGCCGCGCCCTCGCCGACGGCGCCTCAGGAGACGGTGCCGCGGGGGAGTCGGACACCTTCGCCCGCCGACTGGCCGGGCTGTCCGCCACCGAGCGCGTCCGCCACCTCACCGACCTGGTGCGCACCCACGCCGCCGCCGTGCTCGGCCACGCCGACCCCACCGCGATCGAACCGGAGCGGGCGTTCAAGGACATCGGCTTCGACTCGCTCACCGCGGTGGAACTGCGCAACGGGCTGTCCGGGGCCACCGGGGTGCCGCTGCCGGTGACCCTGGTCTTCGACCACCCCACCACCGCGGCCCTGGTGGACCACCTCCACCGGGAACTCGCCGGTACGGGGGAGACGTCCGCCCCGCCGCCGGCGGCCGCACCGGCCCCCGACGACGACCCCATCGCCATCGTCGCGATGAGCTGCCGCTTCCCCGGCGGCGTCCGCACCCCCGAGGAGTTCTGGCAGCTCCTCACCGACGGCAGGGACGCCATCGGGGAGTTCCCCGCCGACCGCGGCTGGGACCTGGCCGGACTCTACGACCCCGATCCCGACCGTGTCGGCCGGACCTACGCCCGCGAGGGCGGGTTCCTCTACGACGCCCACCACTTCGACCCCGCCTTCTTCGGCATCTCGCCCCGCGAGGCCCTGGCCATCGACCCGCAGCAGCGCCTGCTCCTGGAACTCGCCTGGGAGGCGTTCGAACGGGCGGGCGTGGACCCGCGGTCCGTCCGCGGCGGGGACGGCGGTGTCTTCGTCGGCTCCAGCTACCGTGACTACGGCTCCCGGGTCACCGAACCCTCCGAGGAGTTCGAGGGCTACCTGGGCATCGGCAGCGCGGGCAGTGTCGCCTCCGGCCGGATCGCCTACACCTTCGGACTGGAGGGCCCGGCGGTGACGGTGGACACGGCCTGCTCCTCCTCGCTCGTCGCTGTCCACCTCGCCGCCCAGGCGCTGCGCGGCGGTGAGTGCTCCCTGGCACTCGCCGGAGGTGTCACCGTGATGGCGACACCGGGCGCATTCGTCGAGTTCAGCCGTCAGCGCGGACTGGCCGCCGACGCACGCTGCAAGCCGTTCGCCGCCGCCGCGGACGGCACCGCCTGGGCCGAGGGCGCGGGTCTGGTGCTTCTGGAGCGGCTGTCGGACGCACGCCGCAACGGCCACCCCGTACTGGCCCTCGTACGCGGCTCGGCCGTCAACCAGGACGGCGCCAGCAACGGCCTCACCGCCCCCAACGGCCCGTCCCAGCAACGGGTCATCCGCCAGGCCCTGGCCGGTGCCGGACTGGCCCCGGAAGACGTCGACGCGGTGGAGGCCCACGGCACCGGCACCCGGCTGGGCGACCCGATCGAGGCTCAGGCGCTGCTCGCCACCTACGGTCAGGGGCGCCCCGCCGAACGGCCGCTGCTGCTCGGCTCGCTGAAGTCCAACATCGGCCACAGCCAGGCCGCCGCCGGTATCGCCGGGGTCATCAAGATGGTGCTGGCGATGCGCCACGGCTCCCTCCCGGCCACGCTGCACATCGACGCACCCACCCCCTACGTGGACTGGTCGGCCGGGGCGGTGCGGCTGCTCACCGAGTCCACCGCCTGGCCCGACGGCGACCGTCCGCGCCGGGCCGGGGTGTCCTCCTTCGGCGTCAGCGGCACCAACGCGCACACCATCCTGGAACAGGCACCGGTACGGCCCGCCGTGGCACCCCCGTCCACCACCCGCGCCGTCGTCCCCTGGCTGCTGTCGGCCCGCACCACCGAGGCCCTGCGCGTCCAGGCGGAACGGCTGCTGGCCGAGGTCACCGGTGGGCCCGGACCGGACCCGGCCGACATCGGCCGGACGCTGGCCACCGGCCGCGGCGCCCTGACGTACCGGGCCGCCGTCGTCGGCGAGGACCACGCGCAACTCCTCGACGGGCTCAAGGCGATCGCCGCCGCCGCGCCCCACCCGGGCGTCCTCACCGGCGCGTCCCGCACCGGTGGGAAGACCGCCTTCCTCTTCCCCGGACAGGGCAGTCAGCGGCCCGGGATGGGCGCCGCGCTCTACGCGGACTCTCCCGTGTTCGCCGATGCCTTCGACGAGGTGTGCGCGGCGTTCGACCCGCTCCTCGACCGGCCGCTGCGCGCGGTGGCGCACGCCGCCGCCGGCACCGAGGACGCGGCGCTGCTGAACACCACGGCCTTCACCCAGCCCGCGCTGTTCGCCGTGGGAGTGGCGCTGTACCGGCTGGTGGAGTCCTACGGGGTGCTGCCGGACTTCGTCACCGGCCACTCCATCGGCCAGCTCACCGCGGCCCATGTGGCCGGAGTGCTCTCCCTGCCGGACGCCGCCGCCCTGGTGGCCGCGCGCGGCAGGCTGATGCAGGCCCTGCCCGCCGGCGGTGCCATGGTCGCGCTGACCGTACCCGAAGCGGAACTCCTGCCCCGGCTGGAGGGCCACGAGGGGGAGATCGCGGTGGCAGCCGTCAACGGACCCGCCGCCACCGTCCTGTCCGGTGACGCACCGGCGGTGGCGGAGTTCGAGGCGCACTGGCGGGCCGCGGGCCACAAGACCAAGCGGCTCACCGTCAGCCACGCCTTCCACTCCCCGCATATGGACGCCGTCCTGGACGACTTCCGCGCCGTCGCCGAGCGGATCACCTTCCGCGCGCCGGAGATCCCCGTGGTCTGCGATCTGACCGGAGCCCTCGCGGATCCCGCCGAGCTCGCGTCCCCCGGCCACTGGGTCCGCCATATCCGCGGCACCGTGCGCTTCCTGGACGCCGTACGGACGCTGGAGTCCGAAGGGGTCACCGCCTTCGTGGAGCTGGGGCCCGACGGGGCGCTGACCGCCCTCGGCCAGGACTGTCTGACCGCCCCCGGCGACGGCACCGCCATGGTCGGTCTGCTGCGCAAGGGCTCGGCGGAGTCCGTCGCGGTCACCACCGCCCTGGCCCGGCTGCACGTCCACGGCGTACCCGTGGACTGGGAGCCGCTGTTCCGCGGCATCGGCACCGGCCACCCCGCCGATCTGCCCACCTACCCCTTCGAGCGCACCCGCTACTGGCTCCCCGCCACCCCGCCCGCCGGTGATATGCCCGCCGCGGGTCTGCAACCGGCCGGGCACCCGCTGCTCGGCGCGGGCTCCCCGCTCGCCGACACCGGCGGTCACCTCTTCACCGGGCGGCTGTCGGTGGCCACCCAGCCCTGGCTGGCCGACCACGCCGTGTACGGCGGCGCCCTGTTCCCGGCCACCGCCTTCCTCGAACTGGCCGTGCACGCAGGGGACCGGGTGGGCTGCCCCGAGGTGGAGGAACTCACCCTGGAGGCGCCGCTGACCCTGTCCGCCGACACCGCCGTGACCCTCCAGCTCACCGTCCAGCCGCCCGGCGGTGACGGAGGCCGTGCCTTCGCGGTCCACGCCCGGCCCGCCGACGCCGCTCCCGGCGACCCCTGGACCCGGCACGCCGGGGGCAGGCTGACCACCGGCGGACCGACCGGCCCGGAGGTGCCCGGCGATCTCACCGCCTGGCCGCCCGCCGGAGCGGAGCCCGTCGGCATCGACGGCCTCTACCAGCGCCTGGCCGACGGCGGGTTCGGCTACGGTCCGGCCTTCCAGGGGCTCCGCGCCGTCTGGCGCCTGGGCGACGAGGTGTACGCCGAGGCCCGGCTGCCCGAGGAGCACCGGACGGACGCGGCCCACTACGGGCTCCACCCGGCGCTGCTGGACAGCGTGCTGCACTCGCTGGCGTTCGGCGTCCTCGACGGCAGCGAACAGGGCTGGCTGCCGTTCTCCTGGAGCGGGGTCCGGCTGTACGCGTCGGGAGCCACCGTGCTGCGGCTGCGGATGACGCCTGCCGGACCGGAATCGGTCGCCCTGGCCGTGGCCGACGCGACCGGTGCCCCGGTCGCCTCCGCACGCTCGCTCGTCCTCCGGCCGGTGTCGGCCGAGCGGGTCGGCGGCGCGCGCACCGGGACGCACCCGGACATGTTCCGCCTGGAGTGGCCGGCTCTCGCCCCCAGCCCCCTCCTGTCCGACGCCCCGGCCCTCCTGGGAGCGGACCTGCCCGGCTGGCTCACCACCGCCCTGACCCCGTGCGGGGTGTACCCGGACCTCGATGCCCTCGGAGCGGCGGTGGACGCGGGAGCCTCCGTTCCCCGCCTCGTCGTGACGGCGGTGGGCACGGCGACCGCGGACGATCCGGCCGACGCCGTCCGGGACACCACCGTCCGCACCCTCGCCCTGGTCCGGGCCTGGCTCGCCGATCCGCGTCACGAGCACGCCACGCTGGCCGTGGTGACCGGTGGCGGTGTGCCCACCGCTCCCGAGGACGACGTACCGGACCTGGCACACGCGGCGGTCTGGGGCCTGCTCCGGTCCGCGCAGACCGAGAACCCCGGCCGCTTCGTCCTCCTCGACACCGACGACGACCCGGCTTCACACACCGCGCTCGCCACCGCGCTCGCCACCGGCGAACCGCAGATCGCGCTGCGCGCCGGAACGCCGCTCGCCGCCCGGCTGGCCCGGGTGCCCCGGTCCGTGCCCGGTCGTGACACCCCGTGGGACCCCGACGGCACCGTGCTGATCACCGGTGGCACCGGCGCCCTGGGCTCCCTGACCGCCCGCCATCTGGTCCGTACCCATGGGGTGCGCCATCTCGTGCTCACCAGCCGCAGCGGTCCCGCCGCCGACGGCGCGGACGCGCTGTGTGCCGAACTGATCTCCCTCGGGGCCGAGGTGGACATCGTCGCGTGCGACGCCGCCGACCGGCAGGCGCTGCGGAAGGTGCTGGGTTCCCTGCCCCGTCCGCTGACCGGGGTGGTGCACACCGCCGGTGTCATCGAGGACGGTGTCATCGCCGATATGACGCATGAGCAGCTGGAGCGGGTGCTGCGTCCCAAGGCCGAGGCCGCGGTGAACCTGGACGAGCTGACCGACGAGCTGGGGCTCGACCCGTCCGCGTTCGTCCTCTTCTCCTCCATCGCCGGTGTCTTCGGCGGGATGGGCCAGGCCAACTACGCCGCGGCCAACGCCTTCCTGGACGCGCTCGCCCACCGGCGCCGCGCCCGGGGGCGCGCGGCCACCTCGCTGGCCTGGGGGCTGTGGGCGGGCACCGGCGGGATGACCGGCCATCTGACCGACGCCGACCTCGCCCGTATCGCCCGCGGCGGCATCGTCGCCTTCGGCCCCGACGAGGGACTCGCCCTCTTCGACGCGGCCACCGCTCTGGACGCCCCGGTGCTCCTGCCCCTGCGGCTGGATGTGGGGGCCATCGCGGCACAGAACGCGGCCGAGGACATCCCGGCCTTCCTGCGCGGCCTGGTGCGGCCCCCCGCCCGCCGCGCCGCCGCGGGCGAGGACACCGGAGGGGACGGCGCCGACGCCCTCCAGCGGCGGCTGACCGGTCTGAGCGCCCCGCAGCGCGACCGCGTCCTCACCGACCTGGTCCGCGGCCACGCGGCCCTGGTCCTCGGATTCCCCGACCCGGCCGCCGTGGACACCGAACAGCCCTTGCTGGACCTCGGTTTCGACTCGCTGACCGCGGTGGAACTGCGCAACCGGCTGCGTACCGCCACCGGTCTGGCCCTGCCCGCCACCCTGCTGTTCGACCATCCGACGGCTCGAGCGGTCGCCCGCCACCTGGATACGGAACTCGGTCCGGCGTCCGGCACACCGGACCCGGCGGCACTGGCCGGACTCGACCGGCTGGAGGCCGCGCTCCGTGACGGCGCCACCGACGAGGACACCCGGGCCGCCCTGGCCGACCGGCTCCAGAACCTCCTGAAGAGCCTGCTGCCGGACACCGGGCCCGGCGACGGCGTCGAACAGCGGATGGACTCCGCCACCGATGACGAACTCTTCGACTTCCTCGACAACGAACTGGGCACACCGTGACACCGCCGACGGTCCGCCGAAGGACACCCAACCCCTCGACCCCGCGCACAAAAGGTGACGATGCACGGTGAATGACGACAAGCTCCGGGACTACCTCAAGCGCACCGCGGCCGATCTCCACCGGGCCAAACAGCGCCTCGCCGAGGCCGAGGCGAAGGACCGCGAGCCCATCGCCGTCGTCGCGATGAGCTGCCGCTACCCCGGCGGTGTCCGCACGCCCGAGGACCTGTGGCGGCTCGTGGTCTCGGGCACCGACGCCATCACCGCGTTCCCCGGCGACCGCGGCTGGGACCTGGCGGCCCTGCACGACCCCGCGGGGGAGCGCCCGGGGACCACCTACTCCGCCGAGGGCGGATTCCTGGCCGACGCCGCCTCCTTCGACCCCGCCTTCTTCGGGATCTCGCCGCGTGAGGCGCTCGCCATGGATCCGCAGCAACGGCTGCTGCTGGAGACCACCTGGGAGGCGTTCGAGCGGGGCGGGATCGACCCGCACACCCTGCGCGGCAGCCGCACCGGTGTGTTCGCCGGAGTGATGTACCAGGACTACGCGGTCCGGCTGCGCGAGGTACCCGACGACATCCAGGGCTACCTCGGCAACGGCAGCTCCGACAGCGTCGCCTCCGGGCGCATCGCCTACACCTTCGGCCTCGAGGGCCCCGCGGTCTCCGTCGACACCGCCTGCTCCTCGTCGCTGGTCGCGCTCCACCTGGCCTGCCAGGCGCTGCGGCAGGACGACTGTGCCCTCGCGCTCGCGGGCGGCGCCATGGTGATGTCCACCCCCGTGCCCTTCGTCGAGATGAGCCGCCAGAACGGTCTGGCCTCCGACGGCCGTTGCAAATCCTTCGCGGACGGCGCCGATGGCACCGGCTGGGGCGAGGGCGTCGGGATGCTCCTGCTGGAACGGCTGTCCGACGCACGCCGCAACGGCCACCCGGTACTGGCCCTCGTCCGTGGCTCCGCCGTCAACCAGGACGGCGCCAGCAGCAGGCTCACCGCCCCGCACGGCCCCTCCCAGCAGCGGGTGATCCGACAGGCGCTGGCCGGCGCCCGCCTCTCCGCCGCCGAGATCGACGTCGTGGAGGCACACGGCACCGGCACCCCGCTCGGCGACCCCATCGAGGCACAGGCCCTCCAGGCCACCTATGGCCGGGAACACACCGCCGAGCAGCCGCTGCTGCTGGGTTCGCTCAAGTCCAACATCGGCCACACCCAGGCCGCGGCCGGGGTCGGCGGAGTCATCAAGATGGTGCTGGCCATGCGGTACGGGACGGTGCCACCGTCCCTGCACGCGCAGCGCCCGACCCCGCAAGTCGACTGGTCCGCCGGTACGTTACGGCTGGTCACCGATGTCACGTACTGGCCGGACACCGGCCGTCCCCGGCGTGCCGCCGTCTCCTCCTTCGGCGTCAGCGGCACCAACGGCCATGTCATCCTGGAGCAGGCCGGCCCTCCGGAGAAGCCGGAGCCGGAGCCGCCCGCCGGGATCACTGCCGACGGCGCCCGCGGACCGCTGCTGTGGACGGTCTCCGGCCGCACCGCCGACGCGCTGCGGGCCCAGGCCACCGCGCTCCTGTCCCATCTGGAACGCCATCCGGAAGACGACCCGGTGGACATCGGCCACTCCCTCGCCACCACCCGGGCGGCACATGAGTACCGGGCCGCGCTGGTCGCGGACGATCCGCGCGCCCTCCGCCACCAGCTGGCCGCACTCGCCGAGGGCACCGACCACCTGCCCCCGGGACCGGCCCGCCCCGGTGAGGCGGTGGCCTTCGTCTTCCCGGGCCAGGGCGGTCAGTGGCCCGGGATGGCCCGTGAACTCCTGGACTCCTCACCGGCCTTCGCCGCGCGGATGGCCGCGTGCGCCGAGGCGCTGGCCCCGCACACCGACTGGTCCCTGCCGGACGTCATCCGTGGGGTGCCGGGGGCTCCCGGACTCGACCGGGTGGACGTCGTCCAGCCCGCCCTGTTCGCGGTGATGGTCTCGCTCGCCGCGCTGTGGCGCTCCTACGGGGTCGTACCCGATGCCGTGGTCGGCCACAGCCAGGGCGAGATCGCCGCCGCGTGCGTCGCCGGTGCCCTCACCCTGGAGGACGCCGCCACCGTCGTGGCTCTCCGCGCCAAGGCGCTGCGAGCGCTGGCCGGGGACGGCGCGATGGCCTCGGTGGCCCTGCCCGCGGAACGGCTGCGCGAGCAGATGGCCCCTTGGGGCGACGCACTCGCCGTGGCCGCCGTGAACGGGCCCGCGGCCGTCACCGTGTCCGGCGACCCCGTGGCGCTCGGGGAACTCCTCGCCGCGCTCGACGCGGACGGTGTCCGCACCCGGACCATCCCCGTCGACTACGCCTCCCACGGCCCGCAGGTCGAGGCGATCCGCGACGAACTCCTCACGGCACTGGCCAACATCACGCCCCGGGCCGCCGAGGTCCCCTTCTACTCCACCGTCATCGGCGGTCCGCTCGACACCGCCGGCCTGGACGCCGCCTACTGGTACCAGAACCTGCGCACCACCGTACGGTTCGAGGAGGCCACCCGGGCCCTGCTCGCGGACGGCCACCGGGTGCTGCTCGAGGTCAGCCCGCATCCCGTACTGACCGCAGGGCTCGAGGACACCATCGACGCCACCGGCACCGACGCGCTGGCCACCGGGACGCTGCGCCGCGACGACGGCGGCCCCGGGTGCTTCATGGCGTCCCTCGCGCGGTTGCACATCCGCGGTGTGGCCGTCGACTGGGACGCGGTCTTCGGCGAGCCCCGCCCCCGCAGGGTCGACCTGCCCACCTACCCCTTCCAACGGCAGCGCTACTGGCTGGAGAACACCGGCACCACGCACGACCCGGCGTCGATCGGACTGCTGCCGTCCCGCCACCCGCTGCTCGGCGCCATCGTCACCCTGGCCGACAGCGACGGACTGCTCTTCACCGGACGGCTGTCGCTGAGCACCCACCCCTGGCTCGCCGACCACGCCGTGTACGGCAGCGCCCTCCTGCCCGCCACCGCCTTCCTCGAACTCGCCGTCCTGGCGGCGGGCCGCACCGGCTGCGCCCGCGTGGAGGACCTCACCCTCGAAACACCGCTGGTGCTGCCGCCGCTCGGTGCCCTGGCGCTACGGCTGTCCGTCGCGGCACCCGGCGCCGACGGCACCCGCCGGGTCACCCTGCACTCCCGGCCCGACGAGCCCGACGCGGACGGTGAGTGGACCCGGCACGCCACCGGGCTGATCGCCCCCGCCCCGCCGGAGGCGCCCCCGGCACTCGATCCGACGGCCTGGCCGCCGCCCGGCGCCACGCCCGTGGCCCTCGACGGCATGTACGACCGCTACGCCGACGGCGGTTTCCGCTACGGCCCCGCCTTCCAGGGCCTGACCGCCGTGTGGCGTGTGGGCGACACCCTCTACGCGGAAGCCGCACTGCCCTCCGGACAGCGCCCGGACGCGGGACACTTCGCCCTGCACCCCGCGCTGCTCGACGCGGCCCTGCACGCCACCGGCCTCGCCCGGCGGTCGGGGGAAGGTGAGGGCGGGCGGATGCCGTTCGCCTGGACCGGTGCCACGGTGCACACTCCGGGCGCCACCGCCGTACGCGTCCGGCTCACCCCGACCGGACCCGACACCCTCGCCCTGGAGGCCGCCGACGAGACCGGCCGACCCGTCGCGTCCGTCGACTCCCTGACCCTGCGTCCGGCTCCCTCAGCGGGCTCGGTCACGCCGCGCGGTCACCACGACTCGCTCTTCCAGGTCGCGTGGACGTCCCTCGACCGCCCGGCGGTGCCCTCCGACGCGGTGTGGGCGGTGCTCGGCCCCGATGAGGACGCGCTCGCCGCCACCTTCACCGCCGCCGGAGCCACCGCGCCCCGCTACGCGGACACCGGCGGACTCACTGCCGCGCTGGACGCCGGAGCACCGGCCCCCGACCTGGCCGTGCTGCCCCTGCGGACGGATCCGGGCAGCGGCCCGGGGGAGCCGTACCAGCCGCACACCGCGGTCCACCGGGCGCTGCGCGCCCTCCAGACCTGGCTCGACGACGAACGCCTCGCCGCCACCCGCCTCGTCCTCGCCACGCGCGGTGCCGTGGCCGCGGTCCCCGGCGAGGAGCCCGATCCGGCCCTCGGCGCGGTGTGGGGTCTGGTGCGCTCCGCGCAGTCCGAACACCCAGGCCGCTTCACCCTGGTGGACCTCCCGGATGGCGACACCGACCCGGATGGCTCGGGCGCCCCGGCCCTGGCCGCCGCCCTCGGCTCCGGTGAGCACCAGCTCGCCGTACGCGGCCACACCGTACGCGTACCCCGCCTCGCCAGGGTCCCGGCCACCGAACCGGCGCCCGTCACCCTCGCCCCCTCCGGCACGGTCCTCATCACCGGAGGGACCGGGCTCCTCGGTTCGCGGATCGCCCGCCATCTGGTGAGCCGTCACGGGGTGCGCCACCTGCTGCTGGTGAGCCGCTCCGGCCCCAGCGCCCCGGGTGCCGCCGCCCTCTCGGACGAACTGGCGGCGCAAGGCGCCGAGGTCACCATCGCCGCGTGCGACACCGGCGACCGCGCCGCGCTCGCCGCCCTGCTGGACGACATTCCCGCCGGACACCCCCTCACGGCGGTGGTACACACCGCCGGGGCCCTCGACGACGGGGTGCTGACCTCCCTGACCCCCGGCCACCTCGACACCGTTCTGCGGCCCAAGGCCGACACCGCTCTTCATCTGCACCACCTCACCCAGGACATGGACCTTTCGGCCTTCGTCCTGTTCTCCTCCGCGGCGGGCACCTTCGGCGGCGCGGGACAGGGCAACTACGCCGCCGCCAACGCCTTCCTGGACACCCTGGCCCAGGCCCGCCACGCACGGGGTCTGCCCGCCCAGTCCCTGGCCTGGACGATGTGGGAACAGCGCTCCGCGCTGACCGGCCATCTCGACGACGATGACGTCCGCCGGCTGGCCCGCTCCGGGATGCCGCCGCTGACCACCGAGCAGGGGCTCGCCCTGTTCGAGACCGCGCTGACCGTCGACGCCCCCGCCCTCGTCCCGATGCGGCTCGACCTCCGCGCCCTGCGCGCCCGCGCCGCCGACGATCCCGTACCGCCGCTGCTCGGCGCACTGGTCCCGGCACCCCGCCGCGGAACCACGGAGACCACGTCCGCACCGGCCGGACAACTCCCGCTGGCGGAACGGCTCGCCGCCCTCCCGGAGGCCGAGCGGCTGCGCACCCTGGTCCGGCTGGTCTGCGCCCAGGTGGCAGGTGTCCTCGGCCATGGCCCCGGCGACACCGTCGAACCCCACCGGGCCTTCCGCGATCTCGGCTTCGACTCGCTGGCCTCCGTCGAACTGCGCAACCGGCTCACCGGCGCCACCGGACTGCGCCTTCCTGCCACGCTGGTCTTCGACCACCCCTCACCGGAGGCGCTGGCCACCCATCTGCGCGACCGGCTCACCACGGTGGAGGCGGCGCCCGCCGCCGCGCGCCGCAGCACCGCCCCCGTCCACACCGCCGATCCCATCGCGATCGTGGCCATGGGCTGCCGTTTCCCCGGTGGAGTACGCGCCCCCGAGGATCTGTGGCGGCTGCTCGCCTCCGGCACCGACGCCATCGGCGACTTCCCCACGGACCGCGGCTGGGACCTCGACGCCTTCAGTGCCCTCGACCCCACCCGGGCCGCCAACTCACCCGTCAAGGAAGGGGGTTTCCTCTCCGGCGCCGGAGACTTCGACCCCGACTTCTTCGGCATCTCGCCGCGCGAGGCCCTCGCGATGGATCCGCAGCAGCGGCTGCTGCTGGAGATCACCTGGGAGACCCTCGAACGCGCCGGAATCGACCCGGCCACACTCCGTGGCGCCGCCGCCGGGGTGTTCATCGGTCTGATGCAGCAGGACTACGCCGTCCGGCTGCTGCCGCACATCCCCGACGACGTCGAAGGCTTCCTGGGCACCGGCAACTCCGGCAGCGTCGTCTCCGGCCGTATCGCCTACACCTTCGGCTTCGAGGGTCCCGCACTCACCATCGACACCGCCTGCTCCTCCTCCCTGGTGGCCCTGCACACGGCCGTGCAGTCACTGCGCCGGGGCGAGTGCGCGCTCGCCCTGGCGGGCGGTGTCACCGTCATGTCGAGCCCGGAACTCTTCGTCGAGTTCGGACGTCAGGGCGGGCTGGCCGCGGACGGCCGCTGCAAGTCCTTCGCCGCCGCCGCGGACGGCACCGGGTTCGGCGAAGGCGCGGGGATCCTGCTGTTGGAGCGGCTGTCCGACGCGCGTCGGCACGGTCATCCGGTGCTGGCGGTGGTGCGGGGTTCGGCTGTCAACCAGGACGGTGCCAGCAACGGTCTCACCGCACCCCACGGTCCCTCCCAGGAGCGCGTCATCCGGGCGGCTCTGTCCGACGCGGGGCTGGCGGCGGGGGACGTCGACGTGGTGGAGGCCCATGGCACGGGTACAACGCTGGGTGATCCGATCGAGGCGGGGGCGCTGCTGGCCGCTTACGGGCAGGGGCGGGCGGAGGACCGGCCGTTGTGGCTGGGCTCGCTGAAGTCCAACATCGGCCACACCTCCGCCGCGGCTGGTGTCGGCGGAGTCATCAAGATGGTGCTGGCCATGCGCCACGGGGTACTGCCCCGAACGCTCCACGTGGACCGGCCCACCCCGGAGGTGGACTGGTCGACGGGTGACGTACGGCTGCTGGTGGATGCTCAGCCCTGGAAGGTGTCCGGCGGTGCCCGCCGGGCGGGGGTGTCGTCCTTCGGCGTCAGCGGCACCAACGCCCATGTGATCCTGGAACAGCCGGTCGAGCCACCGGCCACGGTGCGCCCCGCTCAGGACGGCCGTGGTCCCGTGCCCTGGCTGTTGTCCGCCAAGACCCCTGAAGCGTTGCGCGACCAGGCCACCCGGCTGCTGGCGCTGTGCGCCGAGGACATCCGCCCCGATGACATCGGTCTGTCCCTCGCCACCACCCGGTCCCGGCTGGAGCACCGTGCGGTGGTGGTCGGTGACCGTGGCGCGCTGTTGGGCGGTGTCGAGGCGCTGAGCGGTGGTGTGCCGTCGCCGGTGGTGGTGACCGGCCGTGGTGTGGTGTCGGGCGGAACGGTGCTGGTGTTTCCGGGGCAGGGGTCGCAGTGGGTGGGGATGGCGGCTGAGCTGCTGGATCAGTGTGCGGTGTTCGCGGCGTTGATGGGTGAGTGTGAGGTGGCGTTGGCGCCTTGTGTGGAGTGGTCGTTGTGTGAGGTGGTTCGTTCGGGGTTGGGGTTGGACCGGGTGGATGTGGTGCAGCCGGTGTTGTTTGCGGTGATGGTGTCGTTGGCGGGGGTGTGGCGTTCGTTTGGTGTGGTGCCGGATGCGGTGGTGGGGCATTCGCAGGGGGAGATCGCGGCGGCTGTGGTGGCGGGTGGTCTGTCGTTGGTGGATGGGGCGCGGGTGGTGGCGTTGCGCAGTCGTGCTCTGTGCCGGTTGGCGGGTTCTGGCGGGATGGTGTCGTTGGCGTGTTCGGCGGCCGAGGCCGGGGTGTTGGTGGAGCCGTGGGGTGGCCGGTTGTCGGTGGCTGCGGTCAATGGGCTTTCGTCGGTGGTGGTGGCGGGTGAGGTCGAGGCGCTCGATGAACTCGTCGCTTCGTGTGCGGGGCGGGGGGTGCGTGCGCGCCGGGTCGATGTCGACTATGCCTCGCATTGTGCGCAGGTGGAGCGGATCGAGGAGGAGCTGTGCTCTGCGCTGGAGGGGGTCACGGCGCAGAGTGGTGATGTTCCGTTTTTCTCCACGGTGACGGGTGGCTGGCTGGACACGTCGTTGATGGATGGTGGCTATTGGTATGCGAATCTGCGCAGCCCGGTGGGTTTCGAGTCTGCGGTGCGTGTGCTGGTGGAGGAGGGCTTCGGTGCGTTTGTCGAGGTGAGTCCGCATCCGGTGCTGACCGCAGCCGTGCAGGAGACCGTCGAGAGGGTGGGCGCGGAAGCGGTTGTCACCGGCACGTTGCGTCGTGGCGAGGGCGGTATGGAGCGGATGCTGCTGTCGCTGGGCGAGGCGTATGTCCGTGGTGTTCCGGTGGACTGGACGCCCGCCTTCGAGAAGACCGGTGCCCGGCGCGTCGAGCTCCCCACCTACCCCTTCCAGGAACGGCGGCTCTGGCTCGACGTCCCGACCACCAGCTGGGACGTCGCGTCCGCCGGTCTCGCCACCACCGGACACCCGCTGCTGGGCGCCGCCGTGGAGATCGCCGACACGGGCGAGATCCTCATCAGCGGCAGGCTCTCCCTGCGGACCCATCCGTGGCTCGCCGAACACCGCGTCCAGTCGACCACTCTGCTTCCCGGCACCGCCTTCCTGGAGTTGGCGCTGCGCGCTGCCGCCGAGGCCGACCTCGCCACGGTCGGTGAACTCACTCTGGCGGCACCCCTCGTACTGCCCGATGACGGTGCCGTACACGTCCAGATCCGCCTCGCCGCGGCCGGCGACGACGGCGACCGGGGCTTGAGCCTGTACTCCCGCCCGGAGCGGGACACAACCGCTCCCGACGGCGGACACCTGTGGACCCTCCACGCCACCGGCACCGTCGTGCCCACCGTCCGGCGGCCCGGCCCCGCCGTCATCAGCTGGCCGCCCGCCAGCGCCCAACCGGTCGACACCGGTGATCTGTACGAGCGTTTCGCCGCGGCCGGATACGCCTACGGGCCCACCTTCCAGGGGATCCGCAACGCCTGGCGCGGCGACGGCGAGGTCTTCGCCGACCTCGTCCTCGACGAGGGGCAGCACGCCGACGCGGCCGGATATCTCCTCCACCCGGCGCTGCTGGACGCCGCACTGCAGACCGCCGCGCTCCTGCCCGAGCAGGACGGCGCCGCGCGGCTGCCGTTCAGCTGGACCGATGTCACCGTCCACGCCACCGGTGCCACCGCCGTCCGGGCACGGCTCACCGCCGACGGGCCGGACGCCGTCGCGCTCACCGTCCACGACCTCGCGGGTCAGGAGGTCCTGTCCGCCGGTTCGCTCGTGCTGCGACCCGTTTCGGCGGACCGGTTGCGACCGGCCGACTCCGGCCGCGACGGACTGCACCGGCTGGAGTGGCTCCCCGCGCCCGCCACGGAACCCACGGCAGCGCGCTGGGGACGGTTGGGCGACACCCTGTGCGAGGCCCTGCCCGACGCCGTGTCCTGGTCCGGACGGGCCGCGCCGTACACGGCGTCGGCACCGGACGTACCGGAGGCAGCGGATACACCGGACCTGGTCGTCGTCGACTGCCCGCATCCACCGGCGGACACCCCCGCCGCCGCACTGCTCGCCACCACCACCGCATGCCTGCGCCTGGTGCGTGAGTGGCTGGACGACGAACGCCACGCGGCGTCCACCCTCGTCGTCGTCACCCGGGGCGCGCTGCGCACCGGCCCCGGCGACACCACCGGCCCCCACCTGGCCCAGTCCGGGGTGTGGGGCATGCTGAGGACCGCGCGGACCGAGCACCCGGGGCGCTTCGCGGTGGTGGACCTCGACGACCGTCCCGGCTCCGCGGCCGCCCTCGTCTCCACGCTGCCCGGGCTCCTGGCGGCGGGGGAGCACCAAATGGCCGTACGCGACGGTGAGGCGCTGGTTCCCCGGCTCACCGCCACACCGCACCGGGACTGCGTGGTGCCGCCGGTCGACAGCCCGGCGTGGCGGGTCGGCCTCGGCGCCGCGGGCACCGAAGGCGGGCCGGTGGCCGTCCCCGCCCCCGACGCCCTGGCACCCCTCGGGCCGGGCGAGGTGCGGGTCGCCGTGCGCGCCGCCGGTCTGAACTTCCACGATGTCGTGGTCTCCCTGGGTCTCGACCCCGATCAGCCGGTGCTCGGCAGCGAGGGGGCCGGTACGGTCCTCGAAGTCGGCCCCGGTGTGGACGACCTGGCCATCGGGGACCGGGTGATGGGGGTGTTCGGCGGGGCGTTCGGCCCGACCGCCGTCAGCGACCGGCGCACCCTCGCCCCGATCCCGGCCGGATGGACGTTCGCCCAGGCGGCCTCGGTGCCGATCGCCTACCTCACCGCCTGGTACGGGCTGTTCGACCTCGGCGGGCTGTGTGACGGCCAGTCCGTTCTGGTGCACGCGGCCACCGGTGGGGTGGGCACGGCCGCCGTACAGCTGGCACGGCACGCCGGTGCCGAGGTGTACGCCACGGCAAGCCCCGCCAAATGGGATGTGCTCCGGGACCGTGGTGTCGACGAGTCACACCTCGCCTCCTCTCGCACGACCGAGTTCGCCACGGCGTTCCTGGACGCCACCGGTGGCAAGGGCGTCGACGTGGTACTCGACTGTCTGGCGCGGGAGTTCGTGGACGCCTCGCTGCGTCTGCTGCCCCGCGGCGGCCGGTTCGTGGAGATGGGCAAGACCGATGTACGGGACGCCGATGAGGTGGCGCGTCACCACCCCGGGGTCCACTACCGGGCGTTCGACCTGATGGAAGCCGGGCCGGACCGGATCGGCGCCATGCTCACCGAGATCCTGGCCCTGTTCGGGCGGGGTGTCCTCACCCTGCCGCCGGTCACCTGCTGGGACATCCGGCAGACTCCCCGGGCTTTCCGCCACCTGCGTCAGGCCCGGCACATCGGCAAGAACGTCCTGACGCTCCCGGCCCCGCTCGATCCCGACGGCACGGTGCTGGTCACCGGCGGCACCGGCACCCTCGGCGCCCTGGTCGCCCGCCATCTGGCCACCGTGCACGGGGTGCGCCACCTGCTGCTGGCGGGGCGCCGGGGCCCGGACGCGCCCGGAGCCGCGGAGCTGGTCCAGGACCTCGCCGCGGCCGGGGCGCGGGCGACCGTGATGGCCTGTGATCTGTCCGACCCGGCCGCGGTGGCCGGACTGCTGGCCCGGGTGGACCGGGACCATCCGCTGACCGCCGTGGTGCATGCCGCGGGCACACTCGACGACGGCGTCCTCTCCTCGCTGACCCCCGAGCACATCGCCACCACCCTGCGGCCCAAGGCGGACGCCGCGTACACCCTGCACGAGCTGACCCGGGACGGCGACCTAGCGGCGTTCGTGCTCTTCTCCTCCGGCGCGGCCCTCCTCGGGACGCCCGGCCAGGGCAACTACGCGGCCGCCAACGCCGCCCTCGACGCCCTGGCCGCACAGCGCCGCGCGGAGGGGCTGCCCGCCGTGTCCATCGGCTGGGGCATGTGGGAGGAGCGCAGCGAACTGACCGGACATCTCACCGGGGCGGATCTGCGAGCGATGGCGGACCGGGGCATCGGCGCCCTGTCCACCGGCGCGGCGCTCGGTCTCTTCGACGCCGCCCTGCGCGCCGAGACCCCGTACGTCCTGGCGGCCGCCGTGGACCCGGTGGCGCTCACCGCCGCCGTGTCGGCGGGGGAGGACCCGCCACCGATGCTGCGCGGACTGATCCGGCCCGCGCGACGGGCCGCCGCCACCGCCCCCGCGGCACCGCCCGCCACGCTCACCGGCAGGCTCCAGGGCCTGCCGCCCGCGGAGGTCCACCGGGTCCTGCTGGACCTGGTGCGCGGCAACGCCGCCGCCGTCCTCGGCCACACCTCCACGGAGCTGATCGGCGCCACACGTCCGTTCAAGGAGCTGGGATTCGACTCCCTCACCGGTGTCGAACTGCGCAACCGGCTGGCGGCCGTGACGGGTGAACGCCTGCCCGCGGCACTCGTCTTCGACCATCCGACCCCCGAAGCCCTCGCCGCGCACCTCGCCACGCGGGTGTCCCCCGGGCACACGGACGGCCCGCCGCTCGCCCTCGCCGAACTGGACCGCCTCGACGGGCTCGTCGCCGAGCTGTCCGGCGCGGACCACACCGGCACCCCGCCGCACACCGAGCTCGTCCGGCGGCTGCGTGGCGCGCTCGCCCGGCTGGAGCCCGCCGAGGGCCGGCCGGACGCGACGGACGGCCCGGACGGCGACGCCGCCATCGCGGCCGCCACCAACGAAGAGATCTTCGACCTGATCGACAAGGAGCTGGGCATCTCGTGAGTCACCCGCAGACCGAGCCGGCCCGACGGACCGCCGGAGGTGCCCGGTGAGCGAGCAGAAACTGCGCGACTACCTCAACCGCGTCACCATCGACCTGCGGGACACCCGCCGACGGCTGCGCCAGGCCGAGGCCCGCGGCCACGAGCCCATCGCCGTCGTCTCGATGAGCTGCCGCTTCCCCGGTGGTGTGCGCACCCCCGAGGAGCTGTGGGAGCTGCTGGTGGCGGGCCGTGACACCGTCACCGGCATCCCCGGGGACCGTGGCTGGGACACCGGGCGGCTGACCGAGGGCGGTGTACCGTGCCAGGGCGCGTTCATCGACGGCGCCGCCGACTTCGACGCCGGGTTCTTCGCCGTCTCCCCGCACGAGGCCGTGGCCATGGACCCGCAGCAGCGCCTGCTCCTCCAGGCCGCCTGGGAGGCCGTCGAGCGCGCGGGCATCGACCCCGCCTCGCTGCGCGCCAGCCGTACCGGAGTGTTCGCCGCGGCCATCGACCAGGGCTACGCCCAACTCGGCGCGGGTGCCCCGGAGACCGTCCAGGGCTTCCTGATGACCGGCAACTCGATGAGCGTCACCTCCGGCCGGGTGGCCTACGCGCTCGGGCTGGAGGGCCCCGCCGTCACCGTCGACACCGCGTGTTCGGCCTCGCTCGTCGCCGTTCACCAGGCGGCGCGCGCCCTGCGTGACGAGGAGTGCTCCCTCGCGCTGGCCGCGGGGGTCACGGTGATGTCCCGGCCCTCCGTCTTCACCGAGTTCAGCCGCCAGGGCGCGATGTCGGCCGACGGACGCTGCAAACCGTTCTCCGCCACCGCCGACGGCACCGGCTGGGGCGAGGGCATCGGCGTACTGCTCCTGGAGCGTCTCGGTGACGCGCGCCGCAACCGCCATCCGGTGCTCGCCGTCCTGCGCGGCTCCGCCGTCAACCAGGACGGTGCCAGCAACGGGCTGACCGCCCCCAACGGACCCTCCCAGCAGCGCGTCATCCAGGCGGCGCTGGCCGACGCGGGCCTGGCCCCGGCGGATGTGGACGCCGTGGAGGCGCACGGCACCGGCACCACCCTCGGCGATCCCATCGAGGCCGACGCCCTGATCGCCACCTACGGCCGGAACCGCCCCGCCGAACGGCCGCTGTGGCTCGGCTCCCTGAAGTCCAACATCGGCCACACCCAGGCCGCCGCAGGAGTCGCCGGGGTCATCAAGACCGTCCTCGCCCTGCGCCACGGGGTGCTGCCGCGGAGCCTGCACATCACCGAGCCGACCCCACACGTGGACTGGTCGGCGGGCTCGGTCGCGCTGCTGACCGAGGCCACGCCGTGGCCGGAGACCGGCAGACCACGCCGCGCGGGCGTGTCCTCGTTCGGTATGAGCGGCACCAACGCCCACCTCATTCTCGAACAGGCGCCCGACCCCCAAGCCGTGGACCCCGGTGCGCAGGAGTCCCCGGCGCCCGAGGTCACCACCCCGGCCGTCGTACCCTGCCTCCTGAGCGGGCGCACCGCCGCCGCCCTGCGCGACCAGGCCGTACGCCTGCGGGCACGGCTGGACGGCACCGCCGAGGCACGCCCGGTGGACATCGGGTTCTCCCTCGCCACCACCCGGACGGCCTTCGAGTACCGTGCCGTCGTCCTGGCCGCGGACCGGACCGAACTCCTCGACGGCGTGTCCACGCTGGTCCGCGGGGACACCGGCCCGGTCGTCACCGGCCACACCGAGCAAGTGCCCACCGGGCGGATCGCCTGGGTCTTCCCCGGACAGGGCGCCCAGTGGACCGGTATGGGGCGTGAACTCCTGGACATCTCACCGGAGTTCGCCGCCTCCGTGGACGCCTGCGAGGAGGCGCTGTCCGGCCTGGTGGACTGGTCACTGCGCGATGTGCTGCGTGGATCGCCCGGCGCCGCCTCGCTCGACCGGGTCGATGTGGTCCAGCCCGCGCTGTTCGCCATGATGGTGTCACTGGCCGCGCTGTGGCGGTCCTGGGGCGTCGAACCCGACGCCGTCGTCGGCCACAGCCAGGGCGAGATCGCCGCCGCGGTCGTCGCCGGAGCGCTCTCGCTGGAGGACGGCGCGAAGGCCGTCGCCCTGCGCAGCCGCGCCGTCGCCGCCCTCTCCGGTGACGGTGGCATGGTCTCGCTCGCGCTGCCGCTCGCCGGGGCCGAGGAGCTGATCGCTCCCTGGACGGACCGGCTGTCGATCGCCGCCGTCAACGGGCCCGCCGCCGTCGTGGTCTCCGGCGACCGGACGGCCCTCGACGCACTCGTCTCCCTCTGCGGCACCCGGGACATCCGCGCCCGCACCCTCCCCGTCGACTACGCCTCCCACTCCGCCCAGGTCGAGCGCGTCCACGACGGCCTGCTCACCGCGCTGGCGGACATCACCCCGGCCGCGCCCCGCGTACCGCTGTACTCCACCGTCACCGGTGAGCGGCTGGAGACCGCCGGCATGGACGCCGCGTACTGGTACCGGAACCTCCGCGAGACCGTCCGCTTCGACACCGCCGTCCGCTCCCTGGTGCGCGAGGGCCACCGGGTGTTCCTCGAGGTGTCGCCCCACCCCGTGCTGACCGTGCCGGTCCAGGACGTCGCCGAGGACACCGGCGCGGCCGACACCCTCGTCACCGGCACCCTGCGGAGGGACGAGGGCGGCCCCCGGCGCGCCCTGACCTCCGCCGCCGAACTGTGGGTCCACGGCACAGCGGTGGACTGGCGCGCGGTCTACGAGGGCTCCGGGGCCCGCCGGATCGACCTGCCCACCTACCCGTTCCAGCAGCGCCGCCACTGGCTGGAGCCCAGCGCCCCCACGACGCCACCCGCCGGTGACGACGCGCCCTTCTGGGACCTCGTCGAACGCGGTGACGTGACCGAGGCCGCCGACGCGCTCACCGTGGACGCGGAGGCGCTCGGCCGGGTGCTCCCCGCCCTCGGCGACTGGCGCCGACGCCGGGACGCAGCCACCGTCGCCGACTCCTGGCGCTACCGCGTCGACTGGCGGCCGGTGTCCGACCCGCCCGCCACCACCCTCACCGGCCGCTGGCTGGTCGTCCTGTCGCCCGGCCGGGGCACCGACGCCACCGGGCGCGATGTCCTCCGCGCGCTCACCGACCACGGCGCCACCGTCGTCACCGCCGAGCCCCACGCCACCGCCGACCGGACCGCGCTCGCCGCCGTACTGGCCGCCGCGGCCGAGGGCCATCCCGTCACCGGCGTCCTCTCGCTGCTCGCCCTCGACACGCATCCCCACCCCGGCCACCCGGCGCTGCCCACGGGCACCGCCCTCACCCTCGCGCTCGTCCAGGCGATGGGCGACCTCGGAATGACCGCACCCCTGTGGTGCGCCACCACCGGCGCGGTCTCCACCGGCCCCGCCGATCCGCCCACCGCGCCCCGGCAGGCGCTGGTGTGGGGGACCGGTATGGTCGCCGCGCTCGAACACCCCCGCCGCTGGGGCGGGTTGGTCGACCTCCCCGCGCGGCTCGACGACCGCGCGCGTGAGCGGCTGTGCGCCGCGCTGTGCGGCACGGGGGCCGAGGACCAGCTGGCGGTACGGTCCACCGGTCTGCTCGCCCGCCGCCTCGTCCGGGCACCCCGCGCCTCCGCCCGCCCCGGCCGTTCCTGGCGGCCCCGCGGCACGGTCCTGGTGACCGGGGGTACCGGAGCAGTCGGCCCGCACCTCGTCCGCTGGCTGGCCCGGGGAGGCGCCGAACACCTCGTGCTGCCCGGACGTCGTGGCCCGGACATGCCCGGGGCGGCGGAGCTGACGGCCGAACTCGCCCGGTTGGGCACCCGTCTCACCCTGCCCATGTGCGATCTGTCCGACCGTGCCCAGACCGAGGCGCTCCTGACCGGGCTCGACGCCCAGGGCACCCCCGTCACCGCCGTGGTGCACGCGGCCGCGCACATCGCCCTCGCCCCGCTGGATGCCATGCCCCTGGAGGCGTTCGAGCGGATCGTCGCCGCCAAGGCGGCGGGCGCCGGACACCTCGACGCCCTGCTCGACCGCGAACTCGACGCCTTCGTCCTGTTCTCCTCGATCGCGGGCGTGTGGGGCAGTGGTGACCACGGCGCGTACGCCGCCGCCAACGCCTATCTGGGCGCGCTGGCCCAGCACCGCAGGGCGCGCGGCCTGAGCGCCACCACGGTCGACTGGGGCATCTGGCGGGCGCACAACCCCGCGGCCCCGGCGGCCCAGGGACCCGTCGCCGACCTCTTCAACCTCGAAGAGCACGGACTGCCGCGGATCGACCCCGGCACCGCGATCGCCGCCCTGCAACAGATCCTCGATGACGACGACACCCTCATCACCGTCGCCGACGTGGACTGGCCGCGCTTCACCGAGGTGTTCACCTCCAGCCGTCGCAGCCCCCTGCTGACCGGAGTCCCCGAGGCCCGGCGCGCGCTCGCGGCGCCGGACACCGTCGCCCCGGCACCGGCCGCGTCGGAACTGCGGCAGCGGCTGACCATGCTCAGCCCCGCGGAACGGTCCAGGCTGCTGCTCGACCTGGTCCGGACCCACGCGGCGGCCGTGCTCGGCCACGACTCCACCGACACCGTCCCGCCCGCGAAGGCCTTCCAGGAGCTGGGGTTCGCCTCACTGACCGCCGTCGAACTGCGCAACCGGCTGAACACCGCGAGCGGACTGCGACTGCCGTCGACCGTGGTCTTCGACCACCCCTCGGCCACCGCGCTCGCGACCCATCTGAGGGAGTGTCTGCTCGGCGAGGCGGACGGCGACGACGACGGGAAGGGGGACGGGAACAAGGACGACCGACGGAGTCAGGGGGACCACGGGACGACCGCCGCCACCGACGAACCGATCGCCGTGGTCGCCATGGGCTGCCGGCTCCCGGGTGGTGTCAGCACCCCCCGTGCCCTGTGGGAGCTGCTGACCGACCGCCGCGACGCCGTCTCCGGGTTCCCCACCGACCGCGGCTGGGACCTCGACGCGCTCTACGACCCCGACCCCGACCGCCCCGGCACCGTCACCACCCGGCACGGTGGCTTCCTGCACGACGCCGCCGACTTCGACGCGGACTTCTTCGGCATCTCGCCCCGCGAGGCCCGCGCCATGGACCCCCAGCAACGCCTGCTGCTGGAGACCTCCTGGGAGGCGCTCGAACGCGCGGGCCTGGACCCCACCGCCCTGCGCGGCAGCCGCACCGGTGTCTTCACCGGGGTCAACTACAGCGACTACGCCACCGCCGTGGCCCGTTCCGCGGAGGCCGAGGGACATCTGCTCACCGGCAGCGCGCCCAGCGTCGTCTCCGGCCGGGTGGCGTACACCCTCGGCCTGGAGGGCCCGGCCATCACCGTCGACACCGCCTGCTCCTCGTCCCTGGTCGCCCTGCATCTGGCGGCCCGCGCGCTGCGCGCCGGGGACTGTTCGCTCGCCCTCGTCGGCGGTGTCACCGTGATGTCCACGCCCGGCGCGCTGGCCAGCTTCTCCCGGCAGCGCGGTCTGGCCCCCGACGGCCGGTGCAAGGCGTTCGCCGACGCCGCCGACGGGATGGGCATGAGCGAGGGCGCGGGTGTCCTGCTCGTCGAACGGCTGGCCGACGCCCGCCGCAACGGCCACCCGGTGCTCGCGGTGCTGCGCGGCTCGGCCGTCAACCAGGACGGCGCCAGCAACGGTCTCTCCGCGCCGAACGGACCCAGCCAGCAGCGGGTGATCCGGGCCGCGCTCAGCGACGCCGGACTCGACACCACGGACGTCGACGTGGTCGAGGCCCACGGCACCGGCACCACCCTCGGCGACCCCATCGAGGCCCAGGCGCTCCTGGCCACCTATGGACGGAACCGGCCGGACGACCGGCCCGTGCTGGTCGGTTCGCTGAAGTCCAACATCGGCCACACCCAGGCCCTGTCCGGACTCGCCGGAGTGATGAAGACGGTGCTGGCCCTGGGCCACGCCACCGTTCCCGCCACCCTCCACGTCGACCGGCCCACCACCCATGTCGACTGGAACCAGGGAGGTCTGGCCCTGGCCACCGACACCACACCCTGGCCGGAAGCCGACCGGCCGCGCCGCGCGGGGGTGTCCTCGTTCGGGCTGAGCGGCACCAACGCCCACGTCATCCTGGAACAGGCCCCGCGGCCACCGCTGCCGCACGAGGACCCGCAGACCCACGACGATCAGCCCGGCCCCGTGCTGCCCTGGCTCCTCTCCGCCCGGTCCGCGGAGGCACTGCGCGCCCAGGCCGCGCGTCTGCTCGACCACTTGGCCGGCACCGAGGGGTGCGACGTGGCCGATGTCAGCCTGTCCCTGACGGGCCGCACCGCATACGAACACCGCGCCGTCCTCGTCGGCGACCGCGACCAACTGCCCGCCGCCCTGGAGGAGCTGGTCGCCGGAGCCACCCCCGCGGTGGGCGGTATCGCGCACACCGGGGGGCCCGTCGCCTTCGTCTTCCCCGGGCAGGGCGCGCAATGGGCCGGAATGGCGCGGGAACTGCTCGTCGCGTCCCCCGCGTTCGCCGACCGGATGCGTGACTGCGCGGCCGCCCTGGCCCCGCACGTGGAGTGGTCGCTGCTGGACGTCGTGGACTCCGGCGCCGAGCTGGACCGGGTGGACGTGGTGCAGCCCGTCCTGTTCGCCGTGATGGTGTCACTGGCCGCGCTGTGGCGCTCCCACGGCCTGGTCCCGGACGCCGTCGTCGGCCACAGCCAGGGCGAGATCGCCGCCGCGGTCGTCGCCGGAGCGCTGTCCCTGGAAGACGGCGCCACCGTCGTGGCACTGCGCAGCCGCGCCATCGCCTCCCTCGGCCGCGACGGTGGCATGGCGTCGCTCGCCCTCTGCGAGGAGGACGCCCGGAACCGGATCTCCGCCTGGGACGACCGCCTCGCGGTGGCCGCCGTCAACGGTCCGGCGTCGGTCGTGGTCTCCGGTGACACCGCCGCGCTGGACGAACTCCTGGTGTCCTGCGAGCGGGAGGAGGTCCGCGCCCGGCGGATCGACGTGGACTACGCCTCGCACTGCGACCACGTGGAAGCCCTGGAGACCACGCTCGTCACCGCACTGGACGGCATCGCACCGAGGACCGGTGCCATCCCCCTGTACTCCACCGTGACCGGCGCCCGGCTGGACACCTCCGCCATGGACGCCCAGTACTGGTACGGCAATCTGCGCGGCGCGGTGCGTTTCGCCACCGCGATCCGGGCCCTGGCCGACGCCGGGTTCACCACCTTCGTCGAGCTCAGTCCGCACCCGGTGCTGACCACGGCCGTCCAGGAGACCCAGGAGGCCGCGGACAGCGACGGCGTCGTCCTGGAGACCCTGCGCCGTGCCGAGGGCGGGATGGAGCGCCTGCTCACCTCGCTCGGCGCGGCATGGGCGCACGGACTGCCGGTGGACTGGGCGCCGTTGTTCGCGCGGTACCCGGCCACGCGGGTGGAGCTGCCTACGTACGCCTTCCAGCACCGGTCCTACTGGGCCCTGCCGGACCCGGCCGCGGGCGGCGCCGATGTCGCCGCCGCCGGTCTCGGCGCCCTCGGCCACCCGCTCCTGGGCGCCGCCGCCGAGGTCGCGGGCAGCGGTGAACTGCTGCTCAGCGGACGGATCTCGGCGCACTCCCACCCCTGGGTCGCCGACCACGCCGTGGCGGACACCCTGCTGCTCCCCGGCGCCGCGTACGTGGAACTCGCCCTGCGCGCCGGGGATCAGGCGGGTTGCTCCCTGGTGGAGGAACTGACCCTCCAGGCTCCCCTGGTGCTGCCCGCGAGCGGGGGAGTCGCACTCCAACTGCGCGTCGGCGCCCCGGACGACACCGGCCGCCGCGGTGTGGACGTCTTCTCCCGGCCGGAGGACGCCCCCGACGCGCCCTGGACCCTTCACGCCACCGGCGCCCTCGCCGACGAGCGGGCCGAGCCGCTGCCCGGTCCCCTGAGGGAATGGCCACCCGCCGGAGCGGAACCGGTCGACGTCGAGGACCTCTACGAGCGGTTCTCCGCATCCGGCTACGGCTACGGCCCGGCCTTCCGCGGACTGCGCGCCGCGTGGCGGCGCGGCGGCGAACTCTTCACCGAGGTACGCCTCGACGCCGGCCAGCAGCCGCACTCCGCCGCCTTCGGCATCCACCCCGCACTGCTGGACGCGGCCCTCCAGGGCCTCTGGCTCGGCGCCCGCGACGGGAACGACGACCCCGGCCTCGACCCGGGCACCGCGCGCCTGCCGTTCGCGTGGACCGGGGTGACCCTGCACGCCTCCGGCGCCACCGAGCTGCGTGTCCGGCTGGTGTGCGACACCGAGGGGCCGGTGTCGATCCACGCGACGGACCCCTCCGGCCGGCCGGTGGTCACCGTCGGCGGACTGACCGTCCGGCCGGTCGACACCACGACCCTGCACACCTCCGCCACCCCGGCACACGACTCCCTCTTCCGCGTGGAGTGGACCCCCGTGCCCGTACCGGCCACGGACCGCGCGGACACCGTCCGGTGGGCCGCGCTCGCTCCCGTGGACGGTCTTCCCGACACCTATCCGGACCTCGCCGCGCTCGTCAGCGCGGTCCGGAGCGGCGCCCCGGTGCCCGATGCGGTCCTGGTGGCCTGCGTCCCCGACGGGGACGATGCCGAGGCGGTGCGGTCCACCGTCGACGCGACCCGGGCGCTCCTCCAGGACTGGCTCGTCGAGGAACGGCTCACCGACACCCGGCTGGTGTTCCTCACCCGCGGCGCCGTCCGGGCCACCTCGGACGAGCACATCACCGCTCCGGCCGCCGCCGCGGCCCGGGGCCTGATGCGCTCGGCCCAGTCCGAGCACCCCGACCGGTTCCTCCTGGTCGACACCGACGAGGCCGCCGACAGCCGCCGCACCCTGACGGACCTGCCGCGGGGCGCCCTCGACCTCGGTGAACCCCAACTCGCCGTCCGGGACACCACGCTGCTCGCCGCCCGGCTGGCCCGTGTTCCGGCTCCGGAGGACGGGCCGGCCCGGCCTCTCGATCCCGAGGGCACCGTGCTCGTCACCGGCGCCACCGGCGCCCTCGGAGGTCTGGTGGCCCGTCACCTCGTGGCCCGGCACGGTGTCCGCCACCTGCTCCTCGTGGGCAGGCGCGGCGCCGAGGCGCCCGGGGCCGCAGCGCTCCGCGCCGAACTGGAAGCCCTCGGTGCCCGGCCCGAGTTCGCCGCGTGCGACGTCGCCGACCGGGCCGCCGTCACGGCCCTGGTGGCCGGAGTGCCCGAGCGGCATCCGCTGACCGCCGTCGTCCACGCCGCCGGGGTCCTCGACGACGGAGTGGTCACCTCGCTGACCCCCGAGCGGTTCGACCGTGTCCTGCGCCCCAAGGTCGACGCGGCGCTCCACCTCCACGAGGCCACCCGCGACCATCCGCTGTCCGCCTTCGTCCTCTTCTCCTCCGCGTCGGGCATCATCGGCAACGCGGGCCAGGGCAACTACGCGGCGGCCAACGCCTTCCTGGACGCACTCGCCCAGCACCGCCACTCCCTCGGGCTGCCCGCCCAGTCACTGGCCTGGGGCCTGTGGGAACGGCGCGGCGAGATGACCGGCACCCTCGACGCCACCGGACTGCGGCGGATGACCCACGGAGGAGTGGGCGCGCTCACCGACGACCAGGGCCTCGCCCTCTTCGACACCGCGCTGCGGCTGGACGAACCACTCCTGGTACCCGTACGGCTCGACACCGCCCGGCTGCGCGCCGCGACACCTGCCGCCCCCGTCCCGCCCCTGCTGCGCGGCCTCTTCCCGGCCCGCCACCGGCCGGTCGCGTCCGCCGCCGGCGCGGCCGATACCGCGTCCCTGCGCACCCGGCTGGCGGCCCTGCCCGCCGACCAGCGTCTGGAACGCACGGTGGAGCTGGTGCGCGGCCAGGTGGCCGAGGTCCTCGGCCACGCCGGCACCGACGCGATCGACCCGGAACGGGCCTTCAAGGACCTCGGCTTCGACTCGCTGACCGCCGTCGACCTGCGCAACCGGCTGAAAGCCGCCACCGGTCTGCGACTGCCCGCCACCCTCGTCTTCGACCACCCCACACCGGCCGCCGTCGCCGGACACCTGGCCGGACGGATCGCCCCCGCGGCCCCTCCCGCACCACCGGTGGACCGGGACGACGAAGGGGAACTGCGCCGACGGCTGGCCACCATCCCCCTGGCCCGGCTGCGTGACGCCGGACTGCTGGACCCCCTGCTGCGCCTGACACCTCCCGCCACCGGTGGCGACGACACCTCGTCCGCACCGGCCACGGCACACCGGAGTGCGGACGACGACGGCGACCGGGACGCCATCCGCGGCATGGATGTGGACGGACTGGTCCGGCTGGCTCTGGGCGGTGACGGACGTGGCTGAACCGGAAGGGAACGAAAGGACGAACATGACCACGGACCAGGTGGTCGAGGCGCTGCGCGCCTCGCTCCTCGACAACCAGCGACTGCGGCAGGAGAACCGCAGGCTCGCCGAGGAACCCCGCGAACCGGTGGCCGTCGTGGGGATGGGCTGCCGCTTCCCGGGCGGGGTGCGCTCCCCGGAGGAGCTGTGGGAACTGCTGGTCAAGGAACGGGACGCGGTCACCGGATTCCCGGCCGACCGCGGCTGGGACCTCGACGGCGTCTATGACACCGACCCCGACGCGCCGGGCACCTCGTACACCCGTGAGGGGGGATTCCTCCACGACGCCTGCGCGTTCGACGCCGCGTTCTTCGGGATCTCGCCCCGCGAAGCGCTCGCCATGGACCCCCAGCAGCGGCTGCTCCTGGAGACCTGCTGGGAGGCGGTGGAACGGGCCGGGATCGACCCGCTGACCCTCAAGGGAAGCCGTACGGGCGTCTACGCGGGGGTGATCTACAGCGAGTACGGCTCCCGTCTGACCCGGGTACCCGATGAACTCGAGGGCTTCCTGGGGACCGGCAGCATCTCCAGCGTCGTGTCCGGGCGCATCGCCTACAGCCTCGGTCTGGAAGGTCCGGCGGTCACCCTCGACACCGCCTGTTCCTCCTCGCTCGTCGCCGTCCACCTGGCCTGCCAGGCGCTCCGCGCGGGCGAGACGGACCTGGCGCTGGCCGGCGGTGTGACGGTGATGTCCACCCCTGGCCTGTACGTGGGGTTCAGCCGTCAGCGGGGACTGGCACCGGACGGGCGCAGCAAGTCGTTCTCCGCCGCCGCCGACGGCGCGGGCTTCGGTGAGGGCGTCGGCGTACTGCTGCTGGAGCGGCTGTCCGACGCCCGGCGCCACGGCCACCCCGTCCTCGCGGTCGTCCGCGGCTCCGCCGTCAACCAGGACGGCGCGAGCAACGGGCTGACCGCGCCCAACGGCCCCTCCCAGCAGCGGGTCATCCGCCAGGCCCTGGACAGCGCCCGGCTGGCGCCCGCCGAGATCGACGCCGTGGAGGCGCACGGGACCGGCACCGTGCTCGGCGACCCGATCGAGGCTCAGGCGCTCCTGGCCACGTACGGCGCCGACCGGCCCGCCGGACAGCCGCTGCTGGTGGGCTCGCTCAAGTCCAACCTCACCCACACCCAGGCCGCCGCCGGCGTCGGCGGTGTCATCAAGATGGTCCTGGCGATGCGCCACGGCCTGCTGCCCCGCACCCTGCACATCGACCGGCCCACACCACGGGTGGACTGGGAGGAGGGCGACGTACGGCTGCTCACCGTCGCGACACCATGGCCCGACACCGGCCGGCCGCGCCGTGCCGGAGTCTCCTCCTTCGGAGCCAGTGGCACCAACGCCCATCTGGTCCTGGAAGCCGCCCCGGACCACGACTCCGAGGACCGGGTCCCCGAGGACGGGGCGCCGTCGGCGGAACCGCACGGCCCCGTCGCCTGGCCGCTGTCCGCCAAGGGGGCGCGGGCGCTGCGCGCCCAGGCCGCCGCGCTGCACGCGCATGTGGCCGCCGGGCCGTGGCCCCGCCCCGCCGATATCGGCCTGTCCCTGGCCGCCGGCCGGTCCCGGTTCACGGACCGCGCGGTGGTGGTGGGCACCTCCCGTGCCGGACTGCTCGACGCGCTGGCCGCGGTGGCGAACGGTGGGACATCCGCCGACGCCGTGTGCGGCACCGCCCCTCGTGGTGGCCGCAAGGCGGTGTTCGTGTTTCCCGGTCAGGGGTCGCAGTGGGCGGGGATGGCGGTGGAACTGCTCGATTCCGCGCCGGTGTTCGCGGGGCGGATGGCGGAGTGTGAGCGTGCGCTGTCGCCGTATGTGGAGTGGTCGCTGGAGGCGGTGCTGCGGGGTGGTGAGGGT
>NZ_JBWKKP010000043.1:0-37686 GCF_056431485.1 Streptomyces sp. NPDC045899 | reverse complement strand
CGTTCCGTTTCCGGTCCGAATTCCGTTTCCGGCCCCCTGTTGGAGCGGGGTTTCGCGCCTTCCGGCGTGATCACTACTTTAGCGGATTTCCCTCGGGGCTCCTAATCGGAGTCCCAGGTCATAATTTCGCACAGCGAAAAGAGACCCTGTTATGGGAATCGTCTGTAGTGGTTGGCCGCTCCCGGACTGCTCTCATCCGACCTGATGGTCGTGGTGACAGCGCTGCCCGTCTCAAGCGGCTCGGGCTACGTTAGGCGTCCGCCGGTACGGAGTCAAGTTCCGACCTGACGGCTCGTCGGATTCCGGCGGCGGGGGGTGTGCGCCCGGTACGGGCTGACCGAGGGCTCGCCGTCGATCCAGAAGCGCCAGGGGTGGGTGGCACCCTCACCGCCGACCCCGGTCCGGGGCCCGCTCAGCACCTGCTCGGGGCGGGCGGGCCGGCCGGTGAGGATCTCCATCGGTCCGTGGGGACCCGCGCAGACATCGGAACCGTCCAGCCGCCGGTCCACTCCCAGTGCGGTGGCCAGCCGGGCCGGGCCCCTGGCCAGCTCCTGATCGTTGCGGGCCTTCGGCCGTCGCTCATGGGCCCGCTCATGACCGTGCAGCACCTCGGCCGCGCGCAGCAGTACCCCGCTCGGGGTGCCCTCCGGGCCGCAGACCAGGTTCAGGCAGTGCCACATGCCGTAGGTGAAGTAGACGTACGCATGACCCGGCGGTCCGAACATCACGGCGTTCCGCCCGGTGCGGCCCCGGTAGGCGTGTGAGCCGGGGTCGGCGAGTCCCGCGTACGCCTCTACCTCGGTGAGCCGCACCTCGATCGGTCCATCGGGGGTGCGCCGCACCAGGATCCGTCCGAGGAGGTCGGGCGCGACCTCGAGGACGGGCCGGTCGAAGAAGCCCCGGCTGAGCGGCGTACGGTCAGGTCGTGCAGTCACGCGGCCCGAGCGTAGTGGAACGGAGACCTCACGGTGGTTGGACCCGGACCGGTCCGCTGCGAGGGTGGATCCGACGGAACCGCCGCTGGCTGTTTCGCGTTTCTAGGGTTCAACAGGGATCGAGTGCGATCGAGTGGGGACACGGTCAGTGTCCTTGAGAGGGAGAACATGGGCTTCAAGAAGCTGCTCGCGAGTCTGGGTGCCGGTGGCGCTTCGGTGGAGACGGTGCTGACCGAGGAGAATGTCGTTCCGGGTGGCGTCGTACAGGGCGAGGTCCGGATCCAGGGCGGCTCGGTCGCGCAGCAGATCGAGGGACTCTCCGTCGGCCTGCAGGCACGGGTCGAGGTCGAGGGCAATGACCAGGAGTACAAGCAGGACATCGAGTTCACCCGGCAGCAGCTGGGCGGGGCCTTCGAGGTCCAGGCGGGCGCCGTGCACGCGGTGCAGTTCGGCCTGGAGATCCCGTGGGAGACCCCGGTGACCACCTTCCTGGGCCGTCATCTGACCGGCATGAACGTGGGAGTGACCACCGAGCTCCAGATCGCGCGCGCGGTGGACTCCGGCGACCTGGACCCGGTCAATGTGCATCCGCTCCCGGCCCAGCAGGCCATCCTGGACGCCTTCGGCGCCCTCGGCTTCCGCTTCAAGAGCGCCGACCTGGAGCGCGGTCACATCCGCGGCACCCGTCAGCGGCTGCCGTTCTACCAGGAGATCGAGTTCTACGCGCCCGAGCAGTACCGGGGCCTGAACCAGGTGGAGCTGTCCTTCGTCGCGGACGACCGCGAGATGGACGTCGTGCTGGAGATGGACAAGAAGCCGGGGCTGTTCACCGAGGGCAGCGACTCCTTCCGCTCCTTCACGGTGAGCCTGGCCTCCTTCCAGGAGACCGACTGGGCCGCCTACTTGAACCAGTGGCTCGCCGAGGTCGGCGGCAAGCGCAGCTGGTTCTGAGCCGCCCGGCCCTCCACCGTTCCCGTACGGGGCGCGCACCGCATCCGTCTCGGTGCGCGCCCCGCGCGTTTCAGGGCGCGTCGGCTCAGAGGGCGTCGGCGCAGTGCACGGTCATCGGGGTGCCGCGGGAGGCCCAGTACGCCACCGTGTCGGCCAGGATGTCGGAGGCGATGGCGGCGGTCTCGGGGGCCGCGTCGCGGAAGGCCGGCCAGCCCCGCACATGCAGCAAGTAGCCACCGGCCTCGCCCCACCACGACAGATCGGTGAGGCAGTCGGCGAGCGCGTCCCAGTTGTGCCCGAACCAGTCGGGGAACCGGAGGTCCTGCGCGCAGCGGGCGAGGAGGCCGTCCTTGTCGGACACGCCGTCGAGGTTCAGGGAGAGGGCGGGGGTCGGGCCGGTCATGGGCGCCATGGTGCCAGCACCGCGGGCATCGGTCTCGTTAGGCTGGCCGCGCAGCTGATCCAGCGCGACCTTCAGGAGGTTTCGACGTGTCCGAGCAGAACCGGCGCCCGCTCCCCCATGACTTCCATCCGCAGGTGCCGTCGTTCACCGTGGTGAGTGATGACGTGGAGCCCGGGGGCACCTTGAAACCCGCCCAGGTGGCGGCGGAGGGGAACACCTCGCCGCACCTTCGCTGGGAGGGGTTCCCGGAGGGGACGAAGAGCTTCGCGGTCACCTGCTTCGACCCTGACGCGCCCACGGGCAGCGGGTTCTGGCACTGGGTGCTCTTCGACATCCCGGCGAACGTCACCGAGCTGCCGGCCGGTGCGGGCAACGGTGACTTCCCCGGACTGCCCGCGGGCGCCGTGCACGTACGCAACGACTACGGCACCCGGGACTTCGGCGGGGCGGCCCCGCCGCCCGGGGACGGTTCACACCGCTATGTGTTCACGGTCTACGCGGTGGACTCCGACAAGCTGGGCCCGGACGCCGCGGTCTCGCCCGCGGTGGTCGGCTTCAACCTGCGTTTCCACACGCTGGGACGTGCCCAGCTGATCGGTGAGTACGAGGTGCCGGCCGCGGGCTGACGCCGCGAAATTGCGTTGTCCTCGGCCGTGCTCCCGGCCAGAGTTGATCCCGGCCCGCCCGTGTCGCGGCGGGCCGGGACACCGGGATGCGGGGGTGGTCGGGATGCGCGAGACGCTGGTTCTGAACGCGAGCTTCGAGCCGCTGGCGACGGTGACGCTGCGGCGTGCCGTGGTGCTGGTGCTCCAGGACAAGGCCGTGGTCGAACACGCCCATCCCGGACTGCGGATCAGGGCCGCTGACGTCGATCTTCCGGTGCCCCGGGTGATCCGGCTCTGCCGGTACGTACGGGTGCCGTTCCGAAGACGGGCGCCGTGGTCGCGGCGGGGTGTGCTGGTCCGGGACCAGCACCGGTGCGCGTACTGCGGCCGCCGGGCCACCACCGTGGACCATGTGCTGCCGCGGTCGCGCGGGGGCGGGGACACCTGGCTGAACACGGTGGCCTCGTGCGCCGAGGACAACCACCGCAAGGCGGACCGGACTCCGGAGCAGGCGGGGATGCGGCTGCTCAAGGCCCCGTTCGAGCCCACGCCGTCCGATGCGCTGCTGCTGGCCCTGGGGGCGGCGGAGCGGGACGGGCTGCCGGAGTGGCTGGCGCTGCCCGCCTGAGGCTGCCCACACCGAGGGGCCAACCCATCGCCTCCGGCGGTGGGTTGGCCCCTCGGTGTGTCAGTCGATCGTGGGCTGCTCGCGGCGCGGGGCGGGTGTCTTGGCGCTGGGGGCGGGGGCGCCGCCGCCGTTGCCACCGCCGGCCATGGGACCGAAGTTGCCGATGGCGCCGCCGAGGCCCTTGAGGGCGTCGCCGATCTCGCTGGGCACGATCCAGAGCTTGTTGGCGTCGCCCTCGGCGATCTTCGGCAGCATCTGGAGGTACTGGTACGAGAGCAGCTTCTGGTCCGGGTCTCCGGCGTGGATGGACTCGAAGACCGTACGGATCGCCTGGGCCTCGCCCTCGGCACGCAGTGCGGCGGCTTTGGCCTCACCCTCGGCACGGAGGATGGAGGACTGCTTCTCACCCTCGGCGCGCAGGATCTCGGACTGCCGGACACCTTCGGCCTGGAGGATGGCCGCGCGCTTGTCACGGTCGGCGCGCATCTGCTTCTCCATCGAGTCCTGGATGGAGGTCGGCGGCTCGATCGCCTTGAGCTCGACACGGTTGACGCGGATGCCCCACTTGCCGGTGGCCTCGTCGAGGACGCCGCGCAGCGCCGCGTTGATCTCCTCGCGGGAGGTCAGGGTGCGCTCGAGGTCCATGCCACCGATGATGTTCCGCAGGGTGGTGACGGTGAGCTGCTCGATCGCCTGGATATAGCTGGCGACCTCATAGGTGGCGGCGCGGGCGTCGGTCACCTGGTAGTAGATGACGGTGTCGATGTTCACCACCAGGTTGTCCTGGGTGATCACCGGCTGCGGGGGGAACGGCACGACCTGTTCCCGCAGATCGACGCGGTTGCGGATGGAGTCGATGAACGGGACGACGATGTTGAGGCCCGCGTTGAGGGTGCGGGTGTAGCGTCCGAAGCGCTCGACGATGGCGGCACTGGCCTGCGGGATGACCTGGATCGTCTTGATCAGTGCGATGAAGACGAGCACCACCAGGATGATCAGGACGATGATGATCGGTTCCACAGCGGCTCCCCGTGCCCTTCATGCGTGACTCTGGTTGGTCGGGATGATCAGGTCTGGCGCTTCCCGAAGGTGGAGTCTGTCAGATCGGCGGTCGGGTCCGCAGCTCCACCAAGTGGCGCTCAGCCATTGGCCGGACGTGGTGCCTACGGCGTCTACATGACGACGGCCGTGGCACCGTCGATCTCCACCACATCGACCTGCTGCCCTGGTTCGTACACCTGGTCGGGGTCGAGCGAGCGGGCCGACCAGATCTCACCGGCCAGCTTGATCCGGCCGTCGCCGCCGGCGTCGACACGTTCCAGCACCACTGCCTGACGGCCCTTCAGCGCATCGACCCCGCTGCGCAGTCCGGGCTGTTGCCGGCGGCTGCGGAGCGCCATCGGCCGTACTACGGCGACCAGCGCCACCGAGACCGCACAGAAGACGACGACCTGGAGGACCAGACCACCACCGAGCGCGTCGGTGACGGCACCGGCGACCGCGCCGACGGCGACCATCCCGAACTCGGGCATCGCGGTCAGCACGAGCGGAATGCCCAGACCTACGGCGGCGATCAGCCACCACACCCACGGATCCACGTGTTCATGGTAGTTGCCGGGGTGCGACGGGGACAGAGCACAGATCAATTGGCCGGGGCACACCCGGCGCAGGGGGCGGACATCAGGCCATCAGGCCAGGGGCAGGCCCTGCGCGGTCCAGCGGCCGCCGTTGGTCTCCACGACCAGCGGGAGGCCGAAGCAGCGCGAGAGGTTGCGGGAGGTCAGCTCGGTCTCGACGGGTCCCGCGGTGAGCACCTTGCCCTGGCGGATCATCAGCACATGGGTGAAGCCCGGCGGGATCTCCTCGACGTGGTGCGTCACCATGATCATGGAGGGGGCGTACGGGTCGCGCGCGAGGCGGCCGAGGCGGCGGACGAGGTCCTCGCGGCCGCCGAGGTCCAGACCGGCCGCGGGCTCGTCGAGCAGCAGCAGTTCGGGGTCGGTCATCATGGCGCGCGCGATCAGGGTGCGCTTGCGCTCGCCCTCGGAGAGGGTGCCGAACTTCCGGTCGAGGTACTCGGTCATACCGAGGCGGTCCAGGAAGGCGCGGGCGCGGCTCTCGTCGATGGCGTCGTAGTCCTCGCGCCAGTGGGCGGTCATCCCGTAGGCGGCGGTGAGAACGGTCTCCAGCACGGTCTGCTTGCGCGGCAGCTTCTCGGCCATGGCGATGCCCGCCATGCCGACGCGCGGGCGCAGTTCGAAGACGTCGACGGAGCCGAGGCGGTCACCGAGGATCGTGGCGGTGCCCGAGCTCGGGAAGAGGTAGCTGGAGGCGAGGTTGAGGAGGGTGGTCTTCCCGGCGCCGTTGGGGCCGAGGATCACCCAGCGCTCCCCCTCTTTGATCGACCAGGAGACCTCGTCCACCAGAGCCCGACCGTCGCGGACCACGGATACGTCCACCAGCTCCAGAACATCGCTCATGAGCGCGTTGTCTCCCATTGCAGTCTCGAGTGTCGCGTGCGCCTGTGGACGCAGCCCCCAGGGAAAACCTACGCCACCCGTTGTCGGTACCAGTCCTTAGGCTGGTGCCATGCTCGATGAACCACGTTCAGGGCGCCTCGCGGCCTGGGGAAATGCCCTACTTGCCGGACTTGTCTCTCCCGATGAGGCCGCACAGCGGATCGCGGGTGAGGACGCGTCGCACAGAGTGGCCGGGCTCCCCGGCGAGTCCGATGGGGTCGGTCTCACACTGGCGCTGGGACGGCTGCGGGCGCTGGGGGCCGAGGGGCTGCGGGTGGCGCTGCCGAGATCCGGGCATCCGCTGGGGCTGAGCGGTCCCGCGGAGTTCAACGCGGAGGCGCTGGACGCGGGCGAGGCGGTGATCGCCACCGGAGTGGCGCTCGGTCTGGTGCCCGAGGTGGCCGCGGTGGGACCCGAGGGTGACCAGCACATCGAAGTGGTGTGGCGCTGCCGGCCGGTGCGGGAGGCACCGCCCGCGGACGTGCCGTCGCTGGGCGAGGCCGAGCGGGAGCTGGCCGAGGCGCTGCGGGAGGCCACCGAGGTGCTGTCCCGGCTGAACGTGGCGGGGGCGGGGCCGGTCGCCCAGGCGGCGCTGGAGGCGTACCGGGCGCGGGCGGAGGGCGGGCGCGAGGTGCTGGCGCCGGGCTATCCGCCGCGGGCGATCCGGGTGCTGGAGCTGGCGCAGCGGGTGGGCGCGCTGATCGACATCGCGTACACGGCAGGCGGGGGCGCCCATGAGCACGGCGGAGCGGTGAGCGCGTCCGAGATGGCGGCGCGGACCGAGGCGCTGCGGCCGGTGGAGCGCACCGCGCGGCGGGCGCAGGTGGCCGCGTACAACGCGTATGTGGAGGAACGGGAGCGGGGCGGTTCCTGACCGCCTGGAGTCTCCGCGGACCGCGGACCCGGACAGGCGACCGGCCCCGGAGGCGATGCCTCCGGGGCCGGTCGGTGGTTCAGCACGCGATGGTGCGGTGAACCATGGTCACTGGGCGACGCACGGGGTCGGCATGGCCATGTTCATACCGCCGATGACGGTGATGGTGTCACCGCAGGCGTTCACCGGCACGCGGACCGGCACCTGGACGTTGTTGCCCGAGACGACTCCGGGGGACATCACAGCTCCACCTTCGGCCTGGGGGGTGTCGGCGGAGGCGACACCCGCACCGGCCATGGCGAGACCGCCGGCAGCGATGGTGATGGCCGCGAGCTTCTTGATGTTCTTCACTGTGTAAAACCCTCCATAGCGTGTCACCGCGGTGGAACTCCGCAGTACGCCGTGGAGAACGCCGACCCGCCGATCAAGTTGCGCTGTTCGGGTGACATACACCCGACGGTATGAATCCCGCACGAAACGACGGCATTCCTGTATCAGCGTCAGATCAGCCCAGCGGTGATCTGAATTCATAAGCCAATAGCTCGAGTTCGATCAGGGATGATCCGTTCAGGCTCCGATCCCATGCCGGACCGCCCAGAGCGCGGCCTGGGTCCGGTCGGCGAGGTCCAGCTTCATCAGGATGTTGGAGACATGCGTCTTGACGGTCTTCTCGGACAGCACGAGCGCCCGGGCGATCTCCCGGTTGGACCGGCCGTCGGCGATCAGCGCGAGCACCTCGCGCTCCCGCTCGGTGAGCGTGCCACCGCGTCCCTGGCCGCCTCCGGAGTCCTCCTGGGAGAGCAGGGCGAGCGCCACCTCGGGCTGGAGCAGCACATGCCCGGCGTACACGGAGCGGATGGCGCCCGCGAGTGCCTCGGGGTCCACGTCCTTGTAGACATAGCCCGCGGCGCCCGCACGCAGGGCGGGTACGACGGTGCGCTTCTCGGTGAAGCTGGTGACGACCAGCACCCGGGCCGGGTTGTCGAGGTCACGCAGGGTGCGCAGGGCCTGGATGCCGTCGATGCCGGGCATCTTCACATCCATGAGGACGACGTCGGGGCGCAGCTCCTCGGCGCGGGCGATCCCCTCCTCCCCGTCGGAGGCCTCCCCCACCACATCGATGTCGTCCTGTACCTCGAGGAAGGTGCGCAGGCCGCGCCGCACCACCTGGTGGTCATCGACGAGCAGCACCCGAATCGTGCGTTCCGGCTCAGCCACCGGGCACCTCCATCTCGATCACGGTGCCCATACCGGGCGCCGAGTCCACGGTCATCGCCCCGCCGACACCACCGGCGCGGTCGCGCATCGACACCAGGCCGAGGTGGCGTCCCGCGCGACGGACGGCCGAGGGGTCGAATCCGCTGCCGTCGTCGGTGATCCGCAGCCGGGCGCCCTGGCCCTGCCGGATGAGCGAAACCCCGACGTGCCGGGCGTCGGCGTGGCGCAGCGCGTTGTGCAGGGCCTCCTGGGCCACCCGTAGCAGCGCCTCCTCCTGGGCCGCGGGGAGCGCCCGCACTCCCTGTGCGGAGAAGGTGACGCGGGCGGAGTGGGCGCGGTCCAGGACCTGTATCTGAGTGCGGAGGGTGGCCACCAGGCCGTCCTCGTCGAGGGCGGCGGGGCGCAGCTCCACGACGGCGGCGCGCAGCTCGTCGGCGGCCTCGGCGGCGAGCAGGGTGATCTGGTGCAGCTCCTCCTTGGCGCGGACCGGATCCCGGTCGACCAGGGCGGTGGCGGCCTGGGCGGTCAGCCGGAGCGAGAAGAGCTTCTGGGAGACCGCGTCGTGCAGCTCATGGGCGAGCCTGGCGCGCTCCCCGGCGATGGTCAGCTCACGGCTGCGCTCGTACAGCCGGGCGTTGGTGAGGGCGATGGCGGCGTGCTGGGCCAGGATGCCGAGCAGTTCCTCGTCACTCTCGGTGAACCCGCAGCTGCCCTCCGGCTTGGGGCAGCGCTTGTTCGCGAGAAAGAGGGCCCCGAGAACTTCATCCCCATCTGCAATGGGAAGTCCAAGGAAATCCGACATGTCCGGATGTGAGTCCGGCCAGCCCTCGAACCGCGGGTCCTGGCGCACATCGGCCAGTCGCTGGGGGGTGGCGTCCTTGAGCATCGCGGCGAGGATCCCGTGCTGACGCGGCAGCGGCCCGATGGCCTTCCACTGCTCATCACTGACCCCATCTACTACGAACTGGGCAAAACCCCCATGGTCGTCCGGAACCCCCAGCGCGGAGTACTCGGCGTCAAGCAGCTCACGCGCGGACACAACGATCGTCTTTAGGACATCCCGGACTTCCAGATGCCTGCTCATGGCGAGCAGCGCGCCGCTGACACGGGCCAGTCCGGCCCCCGCTCCCCCACCCGCTCCGTCGGTCATGGGCTCACCGTACCGGCGGCCCGAGAGGGTTCGTATCGGCCGGTCGGAGGCCATTGATTAAGACCTCAGCCCTAGGGCGAACGGCGCACAGCGCACCGCCGGAGAGGCTGAAATTCGGGCCTGAAAAGCGAACACCGAGCGCATTTGCTCGGGCACACCGCGCCATATGAGAGGGTCCGCAATGTGAGCCCGGACACAGGACCTATATCACTTACGAACGAGGTTAGTGGATGTTTTAAAGCGGTGTGAGCGGGGACTACGCGCGCTCGCCCCGGCAGGGACGGTCTACGTATCCACTAAGGAGGATCGTACGTCACACCTTTGCCACAAGTTTTTGCGACCGCTAAGAATTTCCCAGTCGCGCGGCGCCGTAGATCGAGAAACGGCGCACCAGGCGCCGATTCGGCCTGCGACACAAAGCGATTGGAAGAGGTCTACTCCGCCATGCCCCTCCCCAGCATCCCCGGCTACAACCGACTGACCAAGACGCACAAGTACTCCGCCGCCGGTATCGCCGCCGCGGGTGCCGCAGCGCTCGCCTTCACCGTTGTCCCCGGCGGTGACGCGGACGCTTCGACGACCGCCCAGGACGCCCCGGCCAAGACGGTCGCGTGGGACTCGCACGAGACCCAGCAGGACACCCTGAAGAAGCAGACCGACCTGGCCAGCAAGCAGGCCAAGGACGCCGCCGCCGAGAAGAAGGCCGCCGAGGCCGCTGCGGCGAAGAAGGCGGCCGAGGCCAAGGCCGCCAAGGAGCGCGAGGCCAAGGAGGCCGCGAGCCGCTCCGCCGCCCGCGCCGTGCCGGTCGCCGAGGCCAAGGAAAAGAAGAAGAAGGAATACCCGAACAACCTCGACGGGTGGATCCGCGAGTCCCTCGACATCATGAAGGAGAAGGGCATCCCCGGCTCCTACGAGGGCATCCACCGCAACATCATCCGTGAGTCCGGCGGCGACCCGCGCGCCATCAACAACTGGGACATCAACGCCCAGAACGGCGTGCCCTCCAAGGGTCTGCTCCAGGTCATAGCCCCGACCTTCAAGGCCTACCACGTCGAGGGCACCGCCTGGGACGCCTACGACCCGGTCGCGAACATCACCGCCGCGTGCAACTACGCGGCCGACCGGTACGGCTCCATGGACAACGTCAACGGCCCGTACTGAGCCGACGACGGTACGTACCGAGCCCGGCGTATGACGCCTGACGCGTGACGCCCGGCGTATGAACGCCGAAGGGCGGCGGCACCCTCTGTGTGCGAGGGGTGCCGCCGCCCTTCGGGCATGTCCGGGCGCGGTCGCCGGGCGGCGCGGCCACAGGGGCCGCGACGCTCCGTTACTTGCGCATGACCTCCGGCTCATGGCGGCGCAGCAGCCGCGCGACCAGGAAGCCGCAGGCGATACCGAGAACGATCAGCACGACCATGTCGATCCCCCACTGCGTGGTGGTGTGCTCCCACAGCGGGTCCAGGTCATCGGGCTTCTTGCCGTCCCAGGGGGCCATCATGTGGCCGGAGCCGGGACCGAGGTCCAGGGTGGCGCCGGCCGCGCCGACGGCCCAGCGGGACGGCATCAGCCATGCGAACTGCTCGACACCCGGCGAACCGAAGATCTTGAACAGCACACCGGTGAAGACCACCTGCACGATGGCGAACATGACCAGCAGCGGCATGGTCTTCTCGGCCGTCTTCACCAGCGCGGAGATGACCAGGCCGAACATCATCGAGGTGAAACCGATCGCGATCACGGCCAGGCAGATCTCGGCGGCCGGCGGCATCAGCAGCCCCTCGCTGGGCATCTTGCGCGTCGACAGACCGATGGCACAGATGATGACGCCCTGCAGGGCGGTGATCACGCCGAGCACGATCACCTTGGACATCAGATACGCGGAGCGGGAGAGGCCGACGGCCCGTTCCCGTTCGTAGATCACCCGTTCCTTGATGAGTTCTCGTACGGAGTTGGCCGCTCCGGTGAAGCACATGCCGACCACGAGAATCAGCAGAATCGTCCCGGCGGCCTGATTGAACGAGCCCTTCGGCGCGAATTGCAGGCCGAACTTCGCGGGAATGACGACGCTCACCGAGCCCAGCACCGCGGGCAGGATCACCATCAGTCCCATGAAGCCCTTGTCGGAGCCGATCACCGACAGATACCGGCGGATCAGCGTCCACAGCTGGGAACCCCAGCTCTGCGGTTTCTGCACCCGGGTCGGTGGCCGCTGGACGTGGACCGACTGCGGGGCGACCGAGTCCAGGTCGGCGGCGTACATCTGGTAGTGCTGCGAACCGCGCCAGCGGCCCGCCCAGTCGTAGTCGCGGTAGTTCTCGAACGCGGAGAACACATCCGCCCAGGTGTCGTAGCCGAAGAAGTTGAGCGCCTCGTCCGGCGGGCCGAAGTAGGCGACCGCACCGCCGGGCGCCATCACCAGGAGCTTGTCGCACAGCGCCAGCTCGGCCACCGAGTGGGTGACCACCAGCACGGTGCGGCCGTCGTCGGCCAGACCGCGCAGCAGCTGCATCACATCGCGGTCCATGCCCGGGTCCAGACCCGAGGTGGGCTCGTCCAGGAAGATCAGCGACGGCTTGGTGAGCAGCTCCAGCGCGACCGAGACACGCTTGCGCTGACCGCCGGAGAGCGAGGTGACCTTCTTGTCCCGGTGGATGTCCAGCTTCAGCTCGCGCAGCACCTCGTCGATCCGGGCCTCGCGCTCGGCCTCCGCGGTGTCACCGGGGAACCGCAGCTTGGCCGCGTACCGCAGGGCCTTCTGGACGGTCAGCTCCTTGTGCAGGATGTCGTCCTGCGGCACCAGACCGATGCGCTGGCGCAGCTCGGCGAACTGCTTGTAGAGGTTCCGGTTGTCGTAGAGGACATCGCCCTGGTTGGCGGGGCGGTAGCCGGTGAGCGCCTTGAGCAGCGTGGACTTACCGGAGCCGGACGGGCCGATGACCGCGACGAGCGACTTCTCGGGAACGCTGAAGGAGACGTCCTTCAGGATCTGCTTGCCGCCGTCGACGGTGACCGTCAGGTGGCGGGCCGAGAAGGAAACCTCACCGGTGTCGACGAACTCCTCGAGGCGGTCGCCGACCAGCCGGAAGGTGGAGTGGCCGACGCCGACGGTGTCGGCAGGGCCGATGATCTGCTGCCGGACCGGCTGGCCGTTGACGTACGTACCGTTGTGGCTGCCGAGGTCGCGTATCTCGAAGCGGCCGTCGGGCAGGGCCCGGAACTCCGCGTGGTTGCGGGAGACCTGGAGGTCGGAGACGACCAGTTCGTTCTCCAGCGCACGGCCGATGCGCATCACCCGGCCGACGGCCACCTGGTGGAAGGTGGTCGGGCTGCGGTCGCCCTGGGCGGGCACCGGACCGGTGGGGCCGGAGGCGGGCACCTGCTGCGGCGGAACCTGCTGGTGCGGGGCCGACGGCTGCTGAGCCTGCTGCTGCGGGGCCTGCTGCTGCGGGATGAAGGGCTGCTGCGGCGGTGTCTGCGGCTGCTGCCAGCCCTGGGGCGGCTGCTGGCCGCCCTGCTGCGGCCAGCCGGGGCCGGGCTGCTGCGGCTGCGCCTGAGGCTGCTGCGGCGCCTGAGGCTGCTGCTGAGCCGGGGGCTGCTGTGGCTGCTGGGCCGGAGGCATCGCGGCCTGCTGGGGCACGCCCATCGCGCCCTGCTGACCACCGGCCTGCCGGCCGTGCACCCCCGGCCCGCCCGCCGGTGCGGCGCCCGCTCCGGCGCCGGAGATGCTCAGCCGCGGACCGTCGGTCGCATTGCCCAGGTGGACGGCCGAACCGGGGCCGATTTCCATCTGCTGGACGCGCTGGCCCTGCACATAGGTGCCGTTGGTACTGCCCTGGTCCTCAATGACCCAACTACGCCCACCCCACCGCACGGTGGCATGCCGCCAGGAGACTCTCGCGTCGTCCAGCACCATGTCGCCCTGCGGGTCGCGCCCCAGGCTGTATGACCTGGACGGGTCAAGCGTCCAGGTCTGTCCGTTCAATTCCAGTACGAGTTCCGGCACTCCATGCCCCACTACTTGTCCCCCGAGGTACCCCCTGCGCTAGAGGGAGTCTAGGGATGGCGAACATCGTGAGGAACTATTTCAGGCTCAGTCCCTGAACCGGAAGTCGGGTTTTGACAAGACCGTGTCCGGGACACCGCCGACTCATCCGAAAGGCCCCCGGAAAGTGGTAGGCGCTGACGGATAGTGCAGATCATGGGTTATCCGGGCAACTCGCATCGTTGAGGAGTCGAGGGCATGAGCGCGAGCGACCGCCGCCGCATGCCCTGGGGGCATGCGCTGCTCACCGCCGTCGCGGCGGTGAGCTGGGCCTTTCTGGCAATGGCGGGGATCGCGGCGCTCGGTCTGCATCTGACCGGGGCCGACGGCGCCGGGGCGCTCGGCCCCATGACCGCCGCGGCGATGGTGCTCGCGCTCGGTGGCACGGTGAGTCCGTCCGGAGATATCGAGACGTTCGGACTGAAAGGCGCCGAAGCCCATAGCGCCATCGATATCGCGCCACTTGGGTTGAGCCTGGTCGGAGCGTTGCTGCTGGGATGGGTGTTTCTGCGTTCGCTGCGCACCGCGGGGGCGACCGTACCGGGGGCCGAACTCGCCCTGCGGGCGGGTCTGGTGGTCGTCGTCTTCCTGCTGCTGCTCACCGGGCTCACCTGGGTGGGCAACGATACGATCACGATCGACGGCGCGGAGCTCGGTCTGGACGAACTCGGCCGCCGCGCGGAGCGGGAGCTGCTGGACCGGCTCCCCGACGAGCTGGGCGATCTCGGGGAGATCGGCGCCGGACTGCTGCCGGACCGGATCAGCGGACTCGTCGACGCCAAGGCGTCCGTCGGCTTCACGGTGGAGGCCGGGCGCTCACTGCTGGGCGGTGCCGTGTGGATCGTGGCCGTACTGCTGCTCGCGCTGCTCGTCTCGCGCCGTACGCCGCTCCCGCCGGGCGCGGAGGCGCTGCACCGTACGGTCCGGCCCGCGATGTCCGCGCTGTGCGCGGTGCTGGTGCTCGCGGTGGTGGCCGGACTCGCGGTGTCGGTCTACGCCGCCGCCCGTGACGACCACCCCCGGCTGGTGCTCGGCACGGCGCTGCTCACCGCCCCCAACGGGGTGTGGCTGGGCACCGCGCTGGGACTGTTCGTGCCCTGGCACGGCAGTGTGACCGGTGCACTGGTGCGGGTGCTGCCCGACCCCTTCGGTGAACTGCTCACCGGACGCGGCGATGAGCCGATCACGGTGGGGCGGCTGGCCGAACTGGACGGTGAGGTGTGGCTGCTGGTGGTGGCGAGCGTGCTGATGATGCTCGTGGCCGGGGTGCTGACGGCGGTCCGCACACCCGCCGGGGGCACCGGACGCCGGACGCTCGGCGCGGCTGCGGGGAGCTGCGCCCTGTGGCTCGGACTGGTGACCGCCCCGGTGCTGGCGCTGCTGGTCCGGCTGACCGGGGTGTCGGCGGGCGCGAGCCTGTCGGTGTTCGGCTTCGACGCCTTCGGCGCCGGGCTGGAACTGCACGGCAGCGTGCCGTTCGCCCTGCTCCTGGGAGCGGCCTGGGGCGCGGTGTCAGGTGCCCTCGGCGCCCTGATCGCCCGCGCCACGGGCGCGGCGGGCCGCTGGGCGACACCGCGGGCCCGGAGCGCGGCAGGGGCGGAGCCGGGGCCCGGGGCGACATCGGGGTGACGCCGGGGCGGCCGGGGTGTGAACGTCGGGCGCCGGGCCGCTGTCCAGCAGTCGGGCTGCCGCGCGCACCCCACCGGCGGCCGGATACGGTGGGAAGACCATGAGCACACCGCAGATGCCACCTGCCACCGCCGTTCCGGGCGACGATGTCCCCACGCTCCTCGTCAAGATCTTCGGCAAGGACCGCCCCGGTATCACCGCCGGGCTCTGCGACACCCTCGCCGCCTACGACGTGGACATAGTCGATATAGAGCAGGTCGTCACCCGGGGCCGCATCGTGCTGTGCGTCCTGGTCACCGCCCCGACGGCCGGTGACGGCACGGAGGGGGACCTGCGGGCCACCGTGCACAGCTGGGCCGAGTCCATGCGGATGCAGGCGGAGATCATCTCCGGCCGGGGTGACAACCGGCCGCGCGGCACCGGACGGTCGCACGTCACCGTGCTGGGCCATCCGCTGACCGCCGAGGCCGCCGCGGCCGTCGCCTCCCGGATCACCGGGACCGGCGGCAACATCGACCGGATCTTCCGGCTGGCGAAGTACCCCGTGACCGCCGTGGAGTTCGAGGTGTCCGGCGCCGAGACGGAGCCGTTGCGCACCGCGCTGGCCACCGAGGCCGCGGACATCGGGGTCGATGTGGCGGTCGTGGCGTCGGGGCTCCAGCGCCGGGCGCAACGGCTGGTGGTGATGGACGTGGACTCGACGCTGATCCAGGACGAGGTGATCGAGCTCTTCGCGGCGCACGCGGGGTGCGAGGCCGAGGTCGCCGAGGTCACGGCCCGTGCGATGCGCGGTGAGCTGGACTTCGAGCAGTCGCTGCACGCGCGTGTGGCGTTGCTGAAGGGCATCGACGAGTCCGTGGTGGACAAGGTGCGCGCGGAGGTCCGGCTGACGCCCGGCGCCCGTACGCTGATCCGCACCCTGAAGCGGCTCGGTTACCAGGTGGGCGTGGTCTCCGGCGGTTTCACCCAGGTCACCGACGACCTCAAGGAGCGGCTGGGGCTGGACTTCGCCTCCGCCAACACCCTGGAGGTCGTCGACGGCAAGCTGACCGGCCGGGTGATCGGCGAGGTGGTGGACCGGGCCGGCAAGGCACGGCTGCTGCGGCGCTTCGCGGCCGAGGCCGGGGTGCCGCTGGTGCAGACCGTGGCGATCGGCGACGGCGCCAACGACCTGGACATGCTCAACGCGGCCGGGCTCGGGGTGGCCTTCAACGCCAAGCCGGTGGTGCGGAAGGCCGCGCACACGGCGGTGAACGTGCCGTTCCTGGACGCCGTGCTGTATCTGCTGGGCGTGACCCGCGAAGAGGTCGAGGCGGCCGACGCCCACGTGGACTGACCGGCCGCGAGGGACCTCAGAGGCGTCAGGGGCGGTCGGACGGGTTTCGGCCCCCGCCCCGTCCTCCGACGGCGGGGCGGGGGCCGGTGGCGGCTCACGCGCGGGGGTGGCTCACTCGGCGGTGGCTCACTCGTGGGGCGCCCAGAAGGTGGTGAGGCGGCCGACGCCGTGCTCGACGGACTTCCAGGAGCCGCTGAAGGTCACCACCGCGAATCCGGAGGTGGGGAAGCCGGAGCGGGACATCCGCTCCCGGGTGCCCTGCTCGGCCTCGCCCGCGAGGGCGTCGGCGAGGGCGTGCATCCCGGGGTTGTGGCCGACGACCAGCAGATCGGTGACGTCGTCGGAGGTCTCGTTGAGCACCGCGAGCAGCTCACCGAGCGAGGCGTCGTACAGACGGTCCTCGTAGACGGTCTTGGGGCGCTGGGGAAGCTCGTGGACGACCAGCTTCCAGGTCTCGCGGGTGCGTACGGCCGTGGAGCACAGGGTGAGTTCGGGGGTGAGTCCGGCTTCGGCGAGCCGTCGCCCGGCGATCGGGGCGTCCTTGCGACCGCGCTCTGCGAGCGGCCGGTCATGGTCTGCCACCTGGGGCCAATCGGCCTTGGCGTGTCGGAGAAGCACAATCCTGCGGGGCACATCGACGCTCATGCGTCCCAGCTTCGCATGAAACAGTGGTCCAGGCGCAGGGTGCGGGAACGACCTGATCAAAGGTGAGCAACCACGGGCCGGTGGCGGGCGTGGAAGATCGCCACGGCTCCGGCGATCATCCCGCGTCGTGCAGGGCGACCTGCCGCACCAGCCCCAGGACCTGCGAGACCGCGCCCGGGTCGGCGGCCGCGTGGGCGTCGGTGGGCCCGGTGAGCAGAAGCAGCAGCGCGGCGAAGGCGATGGCGGGCAGCGCGATGGCCCACCACGGCAGCCGTATCTCCACGCCGCTGTGCACCGGAGGGACGGGCCGGGTGTGGCTGCGGGCGGGCATGGGGATCGCCTCCGGAACAGCGGATCGGGGAGCGGTGCGTCGGATGCTCCGACCCTACGGAGCGGGCGCGGGCGCTCCCATCCGGTGATCCACCCACTTACCCCTGACCCTGGCCCCCTAGGGGATGGTGGTGCTAGCCCCACCCCGGCGCTCCGGGCGCCGCCGCACGGGTCCCTCGTGCCCCAAAGGCCCTTCCGTCAGGGCGAGACGATGGTGGCGACCACACCGATGACCACGGTGATGCCGAGCATCACGCCGAGGATGATCAGCAGCTTCTTCTGGCCGTCCGGGGGGTTCTCATCGAGCACAGGCATGCTCCGAGTGTCCCACCCCCGGTCCGGGGGCCAGGACCGGGGGCACGGTCGGGGCTCGTATGCGTCGATGCCGGTCGGACCCCGTCCTCGGGCGTGCGGGTCAGACCTCGTCCTCGAGGATGCGGTTGCGCCCGGCCAGCACACCCGCCACGATCTGCGGCACCATCAGCGCGGCCATCAGCGCGATCGGCAGTCCCCAGCCGCCGCTGTGCTGGTAGAGCACACCGACCAGCAGGGGGCCCGGTATGGACAGCAGATAGCCGGTGCTCTGGGCGAAGGCGGACAGCCGGACCACACCCGCGCTGGTCCGCGCCCGCATTCCGATCATGGTGAGTGCCAGCGGGAAGGCGCAGTTGGCGACGCCCAGCAGCAGGGCCCAGGCCCAGGCGCCCTCCGCCGGGGCCAGATAGAGCCCGGTGTAGCCGCTGAGCCCGAAGACCCCGAGGATCACGGCCAGTACGCCCTGGTGGCGCAGCCGGGCGGCGATCGGCGGCAGGACGAACGACAGCGGCACCCCCATGGCCATGATCACGGCCAGCAGCACCCCGGCGGTGGAGGCCGAGACGCCCGCGTCCCGGAAGATCTGCGGCATCCAGCCCATCGTGATGTACGCGGCGGTGGCCTGGAGGCCGAAGAAGACGGCCATCGCCCAGGCGATGGGGCTGCGGGTGATGGGCCGCTGCCGTCCGGCCGTCCCGGCCCCGTCCGCGGTCGACGGCTGGGACGTGGCGGAGCCCGCTGCCGCATCCCCGGCGCCCCGTGTCTCCCCCGCGTCCTTCCCGCGGTCACGGGCGAGGAACAGCCAGGGCACCAGCGCGATCGCGGCGAGCAGCGCCCACACTCCGAGTCCGGCCCGCCAACTGACGTCCAGCGCGGTGGTCATGGGAACGGTGGCCGCCGCGGCGGCGGCGGTGCCGAGCGAGAGACCCATGGAGTACAGACCGGTCATCGCGCCCACCCGGTCGGGGAACCAGCGCTTGACGATCACGGGCATCAGGACGTTGCTGACCGCGATACCCGCCAGCGCGAGCGCGCTGGCGCCCAGGAAGGCCGGGGTGCCACCCGCGAAGGGGCGCAGCACCAGACCCGTGGTGATCGCGACGAGTCCGGCGCAGACGACGGCGCCGGGCCCCCAGCGCCGGGCCAGCCGGGGTGCGGTGAGCCCGAAGAGCGCGAAGCAGACGGCCGGCACGGAGGTGAGGAACCCGGCGACGGTGCCGCTCATGCCGAGGTCGTCACGGACCTCTTCGAGCAGCGGGCCGAGGCTGGTGACGGCGGGCCGGAGGTTGAGGGCGGCGAGCAGCAGTCCGACGACCAGGAGACGTCCGCGCCAGGGGGAACCGGTGGCGCGGGCCGCGGGCTCCGGGATGGTGCGGGTGGCAGCCGGAGGGCTGTCGAGGGTGGTGAGGTCGTCGCGTGCTGGCATGTGGCCCATCATAGAATGATGGGATGAATACCTGTCCAGTTGATGATGACCGCCCCGTGACGGCAGGGCGGCATCATGGAAGTGCCCGCTTCCCCGCCCCAGGCACAGGAGAGTCATGCCGCTGACCTCGCCCCAGCGCTCCGTCCTCGCCGATCAGGTGATCGCCCAGCTGCGTGCCCAGATCACCTCGGGCGAGTGGCCGGTCGGCTCGCGGATCCCCACCGAACCCGAGCTGGTCGAGCAGCTGGGCGTGGCCCGCAACACCGTGCGCGAGGCGGTGCGCGCGCTCGCCCACAACGGTCTGCTGGACATCCGGCAGGGCTCGGGCACCTACGTCCTGACCACCAGTGAGCTGGCCGGGGTGATGCACCGCCGTTTCGCCGCCGCCGATCCGCAGCACGTGGCCGAGCTGCGCAGCGCCCTGGAGACGAAGGCGGCGCGGCTGGCCGCCGAGCGCCGCACCGCGCAGGACATGAAGGGGCTGGACGCCCAGCTGGACCGGCGGGAGCGGGCCTGGGAGTCGGGCGATCTGGAGGCGTTCGTCGAGGCGGACGCGACCCTGCACATGGCGGTGGTGGCCGCCTCCCACAACCCCGTCCTGGCCGAGCTGTACGCGGACCTGGGCGCGGTGGTGCGGGACTTCCTGCGGGCGGACGTGGACGGCGCGATGCGGCCGGAGCTGCATGTGGACCACGCACGGCTGGTGGAGGCGATCCGGGAGCGGGACGGCGAGCGGGCGGCGGCCGAGGCGAGCACGCATCCGTTCGGCTGCCGTCAGCTCACCGGCGGCTGACCCGCCTGCCGCACGCTTCCGGAGCGGCCGTCGGGCCGCGCCCGCCGCACCCTTCCGCAGTCCACCGTCAGCGGTGACTCACCCACGCCTTGCGGATCTCCTTCCAGCACCGCTCGGCGAGCCGTACGTGCTGGGCCGGGCCGACCTCGACCGGGCGGGCATCCATGTCCGGATCCCACCAGCGGGCGCATTCGACGTGCAGCTGCACCCGGTCCGCGCGCGGATTGGGGTTGTAGCAGCTCGCCGTGGCGTGCGAACCGTTCACCCAGGTGCTGCACGCGGCGGTGCGGGGGCGTTCCAGGGCGGCGGAGCGGGAGGCGACGACGGTGGATCCGGCCAGTGCGACGATCAGGACTGCGGCGGCGACGCGCCTGGTCGTACGCATGGCGGGACCTCCTCGGCCGTGCTGTCGCTCCGGGAGTCGGTTCGTCGTACGTCGTCGTCCTCGTACGTTCGTCCTCGTACGCAATCCACCGTGCGCGGAGCACCACCCGGACGCCCGTCCGGCGCGCCCGTTCGGGCTAACGCCCCGGTGCGCCGGACGGCCGCCGCCCCGGCCTCCCGCGCGGTGCGGGAGGCGGGGCGACGGCCGTCATGCCGTGCGATGCGCTACGGGACGGGCTCAGGCGCCCATCATGTGCACACCGCCGTCGACGTGCACGATCTCGCCCGTGGTGCGCGGGAACCAGTCCGAGAGCAGGGCGACGACGCCACGCCCGGCGGGCTCGGGGTCGGTGAGGTCCCAGCCGATCGGGGCGCGGTGGTTCCACACGTCCGCGAGCTCCTCGAAGCCCGGGATGGACTTCGCGGCCATGGACTTGATGGGCCCGGCCGAGACCAGGTTGCAGCGCACGTTCTTCGCGCCCAGGTCACGGGCGAGGTAGCGGTTGGTCGCCTCCAGGGCTCCCTTGGCCACGCCCATCCAGTCGTACTTCGGCCAGGCGAACTGCGCGTCGAAGGTCATGCCGACGATCGAGCCGCCGCGCGGCATGACCGGCAGGCAGGCCATGGTGAGCGCCTTGAGGCTGTACGCCGAGACCTGTACCGCGGTGGAGACGTCCTCCCAGCTGCCCTCGAGGAAGTTGAAGGCGCCCTGGGGGCCGAAGGCGATGGAGTGCACCACACCGTCGAGGTCGACGCCCTCGCCGAGGTGCTCGCGCACCTTGTCGGCCAGCCCGTCGAGCTGCTCCTGGTTCTGGACGTCCAGCTCGATCACGGGGGCGGGCTTGGGCAGCCGCTTGGCGATCCGCTCGACGAGGGAGACCCGGCCGAAGCCGGTGAGGATGACCTCGGCGCCCTCCTCCTGGGCCAGCTTCGCGGCGTGGAAGGCGATGGAGGCCTCGGTGATGACGCCCGTGACCAGGATGCGCTTACCGGCGAGAATTCCACTCATGACGTTCAGTGACCCATGCCCAATCCGCCGTCGACAGGGATGACGGCTCCAGTGATGTACGCGGCCTCGTCGGAGGCCAGGAAGCGGACCGCCGCGGCGATCTCCTCGGGCTGTCCGTAGCGGGCGAGCGGCACCTGCTGCACGATGCCCTCGCGCTGCTCGTCGCTGAGCGCGCGCGTCATGTCGGTGTCGATGAAACCGGGCGCTACCACGTTGAAGGTGATGTTGCGCGAGCCCAGCTCACGGGCGAGGGAACGGGCGAAGCCCACCAGGCCCGCCTTGGAGGCCGCGTAGTTGGCCTGTCCCGCCGCGCCCAGCAGTCCGACGACGGAGGAGATCAGTACGACACGGCCCTTGCGAGCGCGCAGCATGGCGCGGTTGGCCCGCTTGACCACGCGGAAGGTGCCCGTGAGGTTGGTGTCGAGGACGGCGGAGAAGTCCTCCTCCGTCATCCGCATCAGCAGCTGGTCGCGGGTGATCCCGGCATTGGCGATCAGGACCTCGACCGGGCCGTGCTTCTCCTCGATCTCCTTGTAGGCCTGCTCGACCTGCTCGGGCTCGGTGATGTCGCACTTCACCGCGAGGAACCCGGCCGGCGGCTCACCGGACCGGTAGGTGATGGCGACCTTGTCGCCAGCGTCGGCGAAGGCACGCGCGATGGCGAGGCCGATGCCGCGGTTGCCTCCGGTGACGAGAACCGAGCGGCTCAAGGGACCACCTTCTCTTATTGATGTCGTACTGGACGCCACACATGTGCCGACCCTTGTTGCAGAAAAACTATCGGGCCGGAAGCCGCTTCGGAGAATCGATCACGCACAGGGCCGCCAGTCGGTCCCTGTCGACTTCCTACAGAAGCCCCGGGGAGAGCGCGCCCGACGCCACCGGCGTGGCGCGCTCCCGCGGGACGACTGCGAAGAGCGGCGTGTCGGTCACGCAAGGTATCGATCATCTGTGTGATGATGGCGCGCATGTTTGGGGGCGGGAATCAGCGTTCGCCAGGTCGGGGCGGCGGGGAATCACTGGCGGATCTCGTACGCGCGGAGACCGCGGCGGGGATGTCGGAGCGGGAGAAGTGGGCGGCGCTGCGCGCGACGCGCCTGTACTTCCAGCGTCCGGAGAGCCCGGGCTTCCTGGTCTCGGAGACACCGGAGGGCGGCCCGCTGGTCGCGGTGTTCACCACGGTAGGGGGTCTGGCCCGGTTCGCGGGCGCGTGTTCCTGGGCGTCGACGACGGCCGAGGACCTGGTGGGGTTGTTGCCGGAGGGCGTTCGGGCGTTGGTGGATCCGTTGGGTGAGCGGCCGTTCCTGCTGGACGCGGGGGTGCTGAGCGAGGCGGAGGTTCAGCGGGAGGGGGAGGGTCGTGGGTGACCCTGACGCGAGGAATGTGAACCGTGCCCCGTCCGAGGGTGGTGAGCACGGTAAGTACGGCGGCGACGAGGGCGCCGACGGCTACAAGATCGAGATCGCTTCGGTGAAGAGCGTGATCGCTCCGCTGGAGGAGTCGGTGGTCGGGGCCCGGGCGGTCAAGAACGGCCAGGAGAAGCTGTCGGCCTATCTCAAGCACTGCGGCGCGCCCGAACTCCTGTCCTCGGGTGAGGGGTTCATCAAGGCGTGGGGGTTCGGGATGGGTGAGCTCGCGGACCACGCGGATGTGGTGGTCGAGCGGCTGTACGAGGCGATCGCCGGGTACATGCTGGCGGATCTGATGCGGGTGAAGGACTTCTGGCCCTCGGACGCGAACATGGCCAAACTCCCGCAGGGCGCGGCCGGTAACTGGTCCTGGGAGCACGTGGGCGCGCCGGAGATGGAGAAGCGTCCGGAGAGTTCGGGCCTGCAGAAGCTCAGGGACGAGATCGTGCGTGAGTATGAGGATGAGTCCTGATGGGGGATCCGGACGCGGGGCGGACCCCGCAGGTACGCATACCGGCCGACGCCGAGGTCGAGGATCTGATACCCGGGAAGCCGGGCGATATCGACGATCTGGTGGTGGAACTGCGCGCGTACGCGGGCGCGTTCCAGGACGGAAAGGACAAGCTGCGGCCGCTGGGCGCGGACAGCTGGCAGGGCCTGGGCGCGGGTGAGTTCCGGAAGGCGGTCGACCGGCTGCCTAAGGAACTGACGTCGGGTCACGACGAGTTCACCCATGCGGCCAGTGCGCTGGCCTCCTACGCCCGCAAGCTGCGCTCGGTGCAGAAGCGCTGTCAGCCGATCATCGATGACGCGGAGGCGGCACGGGCGGCGTCCACAGCGCACAACAAGAAGGTCGAGACCTACAACGACGCGGTCAAGCGCGGCGATGAACAGCTGCCGGACCGGCCCTCGGAGACCGATCCCGGCGTCTCGGCGATGGAGCACTGTGTCGAGCGGCTGGACAAGCTGATCGAAGAGCTGCAACTGGTCGTCGACGCGTCGAAGAAGAAGATCGACGAGGCGACGAAGAAGGCTCCGGACAAGCCGAGCAACTGGGAAAAGCGCAAGGAAAGCCTCAAGGACGGGCTGTGGAAGGCCCATCACGGCATCCTCGGTATGGCTGAGCTCCCCGCCTCGCTGGTCAAGGGGGACCTGGCCGGTGCCTCGATGCAGCTCGCGGGCATGGCGGACGGTGCGGCGTACCTGGCCCAGCACCCCGAGGAGTTCGCAAAGGCCGTCCAGAACTGGAAGGGTTGGTCCCAGGATCCGCTGCGTACGGCGGGGGAGATCGGCCCGTCAGTGCTGCTGGCCCTGGCCACCGGCGGCGCGAGCGCGCTGCGCAGGGGTCTGAAGAGCGGCAAGGGGGCCGCGAGCCGGCTGGCCGCGCGGCGGAAGGCGCTCGGGCGGGACGGCGAGGCACGTGGGAAGGCCGGCCGAAAGGGCAGCCACAACCAGGAAACCAAGCACAGGACTTGTGATCACGACCCGGTCGACGTCGCGACCGGCGAGATGGTCCTGCCCGCCACGGATGTGTCGCTGCCCGGAGCACTGCCGCTGGTTCTGGAGCGCACCTTCGTCTCCGGACACACCTGCGGCGGCTGGTTCGGCCCTAGTTGGGCCGCCACCCTCGACCAGCGACTGGAGCTGGACGCCGAGGGGATTGTGTTCGTCGCAGCCGACGGCATGGTGCTGCGCTACGCGGTTCCTCTTCCCGGGGAGGACACCTACCCGGTGCGGGGCCCGCACTGGCCGCTGCGCTGGGACGGCACGGTCGGCGGCACCATGCGGATCGACATCCCCGAGCAGGGCACCACCCTCCACTTCGCGCCCCTGGAAGGTGCGGAGGGCAACGAGCTCCCTCTCCGGACGATCGAGGACCGCAACGACAGGTCTCTCACCTTCTCCTATGACGAGGAGGGCGCCCCACGGGAGGTGGCGCACTCCGGCGGCTACCGCATCGTGATCGACACCGATCCGGAACTGCTGCGCGTCACCGCGCTTCGGCTGCTGGGCGTCGGTGACACCGAGACGGGCACCACCCTGGTGTCCTTCGGCTACGACGACGCCGGAGACCTCACCGAGGTCTACAACTCCTCGGCGGACCCGATGCGGTTCACCTACGACGAGCAGCACCGCGTCACGTCCTGGACCGACCGCAACGGCACCCGCTTCGCCTACGTCTACGACCACCGCGGCCGCGTACTGCGCACCGTCGGCTCCGACGACATGATGGCCAGCCGCTTCCACTACGACGCGGCGTCCCGCACCACGGTCTACACCGACTCACTCGGCCACCGCACCACCTACGTCTTCGACGACGACTACCGGACCGTGGCCCAGACCGACGCGCTGGGGAACACCACTCACACCGAGTGGGCTCCTGAAGGCCGTCGCCTGCCGCTGTCGGTGACCGATCCGCTGGGGCACACGACGCGTTACGCGTACGACGGCTCCGACCGCCTCATACGCGTCGACCGCCCGGACGGCACGGCGGCCACGGCCGACTACGACGCCTACGGCCGACCGCTGGAGGTATGCGAACCGGATGGCGCGGTATGGCGCTACGCGTACGACGAGCGGGGCAACCTCACCAGGGCCACGGACCCGACGGGCGCGGAGACCTGTTACGCCTACGACGCCGACTCCGGCAGCCTGACCTCGGTCACCGACCCGCTGGGCAACACCACCACCGTGGTCTGCGACGCCGCCGGTCTGCCGGTCGAGGTCACCGATCCCCTGGGGAACACGACCACCGTCCGCCGGGGCACCCACGGCCGGATCACGCGCGTCACCGACCCCCTGGGCAACATCACCCGCCAAGGCTGGACCATCGAGGGCAAGCCCGCCTGGCGCACCCGCCCCGACGGCAGCCGCGAGACCTGGGCGTGGGACGCCGAAGGCAACCTCCTCCAGCACACCGATCCGGCGGGTAACACCACCCGCCACACCCACACCCACTTCGACCTCCTCGCCACCCGGACCGACCCCGACGGGGCCGAATACGGCTTCACCTATGACAGCCAGCTACAACTGACCCAGGTCACCAACCCCCAGGGCCTCACCTGGACCTACACCTACGACGGTGCCGGGCGGCTGATCTCCGAAACCGACTTCAACGACCGCACGCTGACGTACGAGCATGACGCCGCCGGCCGGGTCAGCTCCCGTACCAACGGCGCGGGCGAGCGGCTGCACTACCGGCGGGACGCCCTGGGCCGTACGGTCGCCACCCGCGCCGACGACGGCACCGAGACGACCTTCGCCTACGACGCCGTGGGCCGTCTGACGGCAGCGACGAATCCGGACACGGAACTGGCCCGCGGCTACGACGCCCTCGGCCGGATCCTGACCGAGACGGTGGACGGTCGTACGACCTCCTACGCCTACGACGCGGCGGGCCACCGCACCGAGCGCATCACCCCGGCGGGGGTGCGCTCGGCGTGGACCCACGACGCGGCGTCCCGTCCGGTGTCGCTCACCACCGCGGACAACTCGCTGCGCTTCGGCTATGACGCGGCGGGCCGCGAGACGTCCCGCACCTTCGGTGCCGATGTGACGCTCTCCCAGACCTGGGACGGTCTGGACCGCATGACGGGTCAGACCGTCACCGGCCCGGCCTCGGCCCTCATCCAGCACCGCGCCTACGCCTACCGCGCGGACGACCACCTCACCGAGATCCGTGAACTCACCTCGGGCACACGGACCTTCGACCTCGATCCGGTCGGCAGGGTCACCGCCGTCCACGCCAACGGCTGGACCGAGACCTACGCGTACGACAGCGCGGGCAACCTCACCACGGCCGGGGCCCCCGAGCACCCCTCCCCCGGTCCGCGCGAGTTCAGCGGCACGCTCATCCGCACCGCGGGCGGCGAGCGCGACCGCACGACCTACGAACACGACGCCCAGGGCCGTCTGATCCGCCGCACCCGCCGCCTCCTCAACGGCCAGCGCCGCACCTGGACCTACACCTGGAACACGGAGGACCGCCTCACCCAGGCCACCACCCCGGACGGCGCGCGGTGGCGCTACACGTATGACCCCTTGGGCCGCCGCACCGCCAAGCGCCGCCTCGCGGCGGACGACACGGTGACCGACCGGATCGACTTCACCTGGGACGGCACCCGCGTCGCCGAACAGACCACGGCCGACGGCCACACCACCACCTGGGACTACGCCCCAGGCACCCACCGCCCGATATCCCAGACGACGACGTCGGCACTGGCCGGAACCGAGTACGACACCCGCTTCCACGCGATCGTCACGGACCTGGTCGGCACCCCCACCGAACTCATCGCCCCCGACGGCACCCTGGCCTGGCACCCCCGCACCACCCTCTGGGGCACGCCTCTCCCGGCCCCACCGGGCACCCCGGAGGTGGACTGCCCCCTCCGCTTCCCCGGCCAATACGCCGACCCCGAAACCGGCCTGCACTACAACTACTTCCGCTACTACGACCCCGAAACCGCCCGGTACGCATCGCCGGACCCGTTGGGCCTAGAACCTGCATCCAACCATCATGCATACATCGAAAGCCCCTACTTTTGGATCGACCCGCTGGGGCTGGCGCCGGATTGCCCGGAAAAGCTAACTCGTGGCGAGAAGTTGCGAAGGGCTCAAGGATTGGGCGAACTGAATGAAGCTCAGCTGAAAAACCTCAAGCGGTTCATGAAGGGCAGCTCTGGCGCAGCAGAAATTCCCATCATCAAACGTCTTGACGATGGAAATGTCGAGTTCAGCTACAGGGTACCCGGCAGGGTTCCTGGGTCCTGCGCCATATACGCGAAGGAAGTCGATGTGGATGGCAATACAGTTAAAGCATATAAAACCACTTTGGATCCAGACGGAAATGTGGTACACGTGAAGCCGAAGTAGATTCGATAACACTTTGATTGGGGTGGTCATGTGCGCCAGCAGGACATTCAAAAACTTCTCGACCTCCTTGACGTGAACGGACGCGTACACGACCTAGCAACCGCCGCACAATCGGCCAGCCATGGTCAAATCGATGAGGTCGTTCAGCTAAGCCCGGATAGCGCGATTGCGGCGCTCGAAAAGTTCATGGCGGGCGACATCTCGGCACAAGAGCTCATCGACTGGGCAGAGGTTGTGCATTCAGTGGACGCGATTGGAGTAACCGAAGAGCATGAGGATCTGCTGCTTCAGTTCCTTTTTGAGATCTCCACTCCGGAACTATTTGATGCAATCAACACGGAGACATGCTCCCGGTGGATCAGTAGGCTAGAGCGAGCGATGTCGTGACCCGAATTTCCCTCAACCGCCAGAAAAAACCGCGGGGTAGAATCAGGGCTAAGCATGCCGACTTCCGGTTCGAGCGGGTGCGCAGCCGCCGCGCGGCGGCTGCGGGACGAGCTCCGATAAGCAGGTGGAACTGGCCGGTGAGGCGGTGCACGCCGGCCGGACCTGGGTCTCGCCCTGCGAGGCGGACGCGAAGAAGACCGCGCTGTCGGCCGTCGGCGGCGGTCAGCGGGCCTCGGGATAGGTACGCAGGTCCGTGGTGGCGAGCGTCCAGTCCCCGATGGTCACCTCGTCGCCGAAGGCGTAATCGCTGCGGGTTCGGTAACGGGGACCTTCACCCCCGAGCCCCGGACCCGGATCGGAAAGGGCCGCAATCGTGCCCTTCCGCGGGTCGACGAGAAGGTAGAGGGGGATACCCATCGCCGGGTAGTCATGCATCTTCTCGACGTAGTCGGTGGAGTGATTCGACGGCGACACGACCTCGGCGACCAAAGCGACATCGCGAGGATGGAACGGCGCCATCGTGTTCTCCGCGAACACCGCGTCCGGAACGACGATCAGATCAGGGCGCCGCAGTTTCCCGAGAGAGGCATCCTCCACCTCACCGCCCGTATGAGCGACCAGAAAAGACGGGATCTGCTGGTCGAGCTGCTGGCGGATACGCAGAGCGATGAACTCATGCGGGCGCGGGGGCGACATCAGCATGACGATCTCGTCACCACTGAGATCTCATAACCCCGAAACGGGTCCGGGGCGCGCTCGGTGAGCCGCTCCGCGATTTCCCGTAGACGTCCGTACTCCACGGCCGACGCTCCTTCACCACGGCGGGCTTGCTCGCCCGTCTCCCGCATCATCGCGCTTCGCCGGCTCCGGTGTCTCCCGTGACTTGCTGCGACCGGCACCCCTCTCCGCCGGGAGCGAGAGCGTATTCGCACCACACCGTCTTGCCGATGCCCCGCTCCGCCACTCCCCACTTCGAGGCGAGCGCGTCCACGAGCAGCAGCCCGCGTCCGCCCTCCGCCTCGTCATCCCGGTCGCGGAGCACCGGGCGCCGCTCGTCGCGGGCGTCGGACACCTCGATACGGGCCGAGACAGGGGTGTGGCACCCGTCCCGGCCGGGCGACGGCTGCACGCTGAGCCGTAGATGGAAGTTCCGGCCAGGCGTATGCCCATGGCTCACGGCATTCGCCGTGAGTTCGCCCGCGATCAGCGCGAGGCCCTGTGAGGCGTCGCTGTCCCGGGGAACGCCCCATTCCTCCAGTCTGCGAACGACGAGGCGCCGGGCGAGCCGGGCACCCCGTCGGGAAGAGGTGAAGAACATCTCGAACGTATCGCCAGGGGGATTTTCACCATTCACATCACCGAGCGTGGCCAAGCGTGCCTAGCCTGACCAGACGGTCGGCGGGTACGCAGGGTCGCGGTACGGGCACGGCTGGTGTTGGTACGGGAGTCATGGCGTGACACCGAGGGACCGCGCGGCGTTCTCGCGCAAGGAAGGCGCAAGGGAGGTGGGCGGGCCATGGCAGGCGACATCGTCAAGTGCATCGGCAGGCAGGTGAAGCTCTTCCGCGAACGGGCGGGGCTCACACAGGCTCGGTTGGGTGAGGCGATCGGATACAGCGAGGAGCAGGTCTCCTCGGTCGAGCAGGGACGCCGGGTGCCACAACCGGATTTCCTGGACGCGGCTGATGGGGCACTTGAGGCGTTCGGAGTCCTGCGGGCCGCCAAGGAGGAAGTCGCCAACGTGCAGCTCCCGGCGTTCTTCCGAGGCGCGGCACGGCTGGAGGCGCAGGCGGTCGAGTTCCACGCGTATGAGAACCAGGTGATCAATGGGTTGCTCCAGACCGAGGACTACGCCCGCGCGGTCTTCACCATGCAACGTCCCATACTGGACGAGGAGACCGTCGAACAGCGGGTCACCGCCCGGTTGGCCCGGCAGGAACTCATCGCTCGGCGGCCCCCGCCCCTTATGAGCTTCGTGACCGAAGAGGCGGTGTTGCGCCGACCGTGCGGCGGACCGTCGGTGATGCACGCGCAACTGGAACACCTGCTGCGCATCGGCCAGATGCGGAACGTAGATCTTCAAGTGATGCCGACAAGGCTGGAAGAGCATGCCGGAGCGGGTGGCCCATTTGCCTTGCTGGAGCCCAAGGGGCGCCAGATGATGGCCTACACAGAGGTTCAGGACATCAGCAGGTTGCTGACGGATCGCAAAGCGGTCCGCACTCTTGAACAGCGCTACGCGATCATCAGGGCCCAGGCTCTCACTCCACGGGAGTCGCTGGGATTCATAGAGAAACTGCGGGGAGAAACGTGAACGACAACCACCTGGAACTGTCGTGGTTCAAGAGCAGCTACAGCAGCGGCGAAGGCGGTATGTGCGTCGAGGTGGCCGTCACCGCCGACACCCTCCACGTACGGGACTCCACCAACCGTCACGGATCACAGCTTGCCTTCCCCATACGCCAGTGGGACGCCTTCATCGGCCACCTCACGGCTGACGGGTTCGGCGTGTAGCCGACCGTTCGGGCCGCCCCCCACGGCGAGGGCGGCCCACGTTGTTTTCACGGCCGCCCCGGCGATCGTCGCGCCCCACCCCACATCGGCATGGTTCACTGCCCACCGGCACCAACAACAGGACGTACACCGACGAAGGGGAGTCGCCCGTGGCGCACGAGATCGATCCGTCCTTCCTCGCGCTGCCGCTGCGGGCGCTCGCTGACGCGGCGCTCGCGCGCGCCCGCGCGCTGGGGGCTGAGCATGCCGACTTCCGGTTCGAGCGGGTGCGGAGCGCCGCGTGGCGGTTGCGGGATGCCAGGCCCGCGGGGGCGTCGGACACCACCGACGTGGGGTACGCGGTGCGGGTGGTGCACGGCGGGGCCTGGGGGTTCGCCTCCGGGGTGGATCTGACCATGGACGCCGCCGCGCGGGTCGCCTCGCGGGCCGTGGAGATGGCGAAGCTGTCGGCCCGGGTGATCCAGGCGGCCGGGTCGGACGAGCGGGTGGAGCTGGCCGATGAGCCGGTGCACGCCGACAGGACCTGGGTCTCGTCCTACGAGGTCAACCCCTTCGACGTGGCGGACGCGGAGAAGACCGCGCTGCTGGCGGAGTGGAGTGAGCGGCTGCTGGCGGCCGAGGGGGTCGCGCACGCCGACGCGAATCTGCTGACCGTCCAGGACAACAAGTTCTACGCGGACACCGCGGGCACCACCACCACCCAGCAGCGGGTACGCCTGCATCCGCAGCTGACCGCGTTCGCGGTGGATCCGCAGACCGGGGAGTTCGACTCGATGCGCACCACCGCCCCGCCGGTGGGACGCGGCTGGGAGTACCTGACCGGTACCGGGGCCGGGGCCGGGGTGTGGGACTGGGACACCGAGCTGGCGGAGATGCCGGAGCTGCTCGCCGAGAAGATGCGGGCGCCGTCGGTGGAGGCCGGGTCGTACGACCTGGTGATCGATCCGTCCAATCTGTGGCTGACGATCCACGAGTCGATCGGCCACGCCACCGAGCTGGACCGGGCGCTGGGGTACGAGGCGGCGTACGCGGGGACCTCGTTCGCCACCTTCGACCAGTTGGGCAAGCTGGCCTACGGCTCGGACATCATGAACGTCACCGGTGACCGGACGGCCGAGCACGGGCTGGCCACGACCGGTTACGACGACGAGGGCGTGGCGGCCCAGTCCTGGGACCTGGTCAAGGACGGCACGCTCGTGGGGTATCAGATGGACCGCCGGATCGCCCGGCTGACCGGGTTCGAGCGGTCCAACGGCTGTGCGTACGCCGATTCACCGAGCCACGTTCCGGTGCAGCGGATGGCCAATGTGTCGCTGCAACCGGCGGCCGAGGGCGGTCCGTCGACCGGGGATCTGATCGGCGGTGTCGAGAACGGTCTCTACCTGGTGGGCGACCGCTCCTGGTCGATCGATATGCAGCGGTACAACTTCCAGTTCACGGCGCAGCGGGCGTACCGCATCCGCAACGGCGCGCTGGCGGGGCAGGTGCGTGACTTCGCCTACCAGGCCACCACCACGGACTTCTGGGGGTCGATGGCGGCCGTCGGCGGACCGCAGACCTATGTGCTGCACGGCGCGTTCAACTGCGGCAAGGCGCAGCCGGGGCAGGTCGCGGCGGTGTCGCACGGCTGTCCTTCCGCGCTGTTCCGCGGTGTGAACATCCTCAACACCACCCAGGAGGCCGGGCGATGACCGCGTCGTACAAGCCGCACGAGATCGTCGAACGCGCCCTGGAGCTGTCCCGCGCGGACGGCTGTGTGGTGATCGCGGACGAGAAGTCCACGGCCCATCTGCGCTGGGCGGGCAACGCGCTGACGACCAACGGGGTCACCCGCGGCCGTTCGCTGACCGTGGTGGCCACCGTGGACGGCGCGCAGGGCACCGCCTCGGGGGTGGTGTCCCGGTCCGCGGTCACGGCGGATGAGCTGGAGCCGCTGGTCCGGGCGGCGGAGGCGGCGGCCCGGGAGGCGGGTCCGGCCGAGGACGCGCGGCCGCTGGTCGCCCCGGACGCCTCGCTGCCGGACTCCCCCGGGTTCACCGACTCCCCCGCCGAGACCTCCTCCGCGGTGTTCACGGCCTTCGCGCCCGCCCTCGGCGACTCCTTCGCCCGGGCCCGCGCGGGCGGTCGAGCGCTGTACGGCTTCGCCCACCACGAGGTCGTCTCGACCTTTCTGGGCACCTCCACGGGGCTGCGGCTGCGCCATGACCAGCCGACCGGCACCCTGGAGATCAACGCCAAGTCTCCGGCCGCGGACGGCGGCGGGCCGCGTTCGGCGTGGGCCGGGCGTGCCACACGTGACTTCACGGACGTGGACCCGGCCGCGCTCGACGCCGAGCTGGCCGGGCGGCTGGCCTGGGCGGAGCGGCGGGTGGAGCTTCCGGCGGGCCGCTACGAGACGCTGCTGCCCCCGTCCGCCGTGGCGGATCTGCTGATCTACCAGATGTGGTCGTCGGTGGCGCGGGACGCGGCGGAGGGCCGTACGGTCTTCAGCCGTCCCGGCGGCGGGACCCGGATCGGGGAGAAGCTGTCCGCACTGCCGATGACGCTGCGCAGCGATCCGCGGGCACCGGGTCTGGAGGCGGCGCCGTTCGTGATCGCGCACTCCTCGGGGGACGACGCGTCGGTCTTCGACAACGGACTGGCGCTCACGGCCACCGACTGGCTGCGCGACGGGGTGCTGAACCAGCTCCTCACCACCCGCCACTCGGCCGCGCTCACCGGGCTGCCCATCGCCCCGGCGGTCGACAACCTGATCCTGGAGGCGGGCGGCACCCGGTCGCTGGAGGAGATGGTGGCGGCCACCGGCGGCCAGGGCCCGGCCCTGCTGCTGACCTGTCTGTGGTACATCCGTGAGGTGGATCCGGCCACCCTGCTGCTGACCGGGCTCACCCGGGACGGGGTCTACCTGGTCGAGGACGGCGAGGTGGTCGGTGAGGTGAACAACTTCCGGTTCAACGAGTCGCCGGTGGGCCTGCTCTCCCGGGCCACCGAGGCGGGCCGGACCGAGCGCACACTGCCGCGTGAGTGGGGCGACTGGTTCACCCGGGCCGCGATGCCCGCGCTGCGGATCCCGGACTTCAACATGAGCTCCGTCAGCAAGGGCGTGTGACCGGCCGAATACACTGGTCCCGCCCATCCGTCCACCCATAAGTCACTCAGGAACCCCATGACACGCCTCGGCGAATCCGTCGCCCGCGCCACCGAGCTCCTCAGCCAGGACCTCTCCTCCGACAGCACCGTCGAGCGGCTGCTCGGTGAGACGGGCTCGCGGCGCTATCTGGATCTGACGGATCTGTCGCCCGAGGAGCAGGCGGAGCTGATCGCCTCCCGCACGGTCGAGGTGCTGCCGGGCGTGTCCGAGCTGGCCGGGCGTATCGAGCGGCGGCGGGGCGAGGGCCGGGGTCTGGGGATCAAGCTGGGCATCGACCCGACGGCGGCCGATGTGCACCTCGGCCATGTCGTGCCGATGATCATCCTCAGCCGCTTCCAGCGGATGGGCCATGACGTCACCCTGCTGATCGGTGACTTCACGGCCAAGATCGGGGACCCGTCGGGCCGTACGGCGGAGCGTCCGCCGCTGACCGACGAGGACATCGCGCGGAACCTGGCGGGCTACCAGGAGCAGGTCCGGCCGTTCTTCGACTTCGAGAAGGTCAGCTTCCGGCAGAACAGCGAGTGGCTGGCGCCGTTCACCTTCCCGGAGCTGCTGGCGCTGCTCTCCCAGGTGCCGGTCTCCCAGCTGCTCCAGCGCGAGGACTTCCGCAACCGGCTGGCCGCGGGCTCCGGGCTGACCATGTCCGAGCTGCTGTACCCCATCGCCCAGGGCCTGGACTCGGTGGCGCTGGAGTGCGACGTCGAGCTGGGCGGCGCCGACCAGCTGCTCAACCTGCAGATGGGGCGCAAGCTGATGGAGCTGCGCGGGCAGACCCCGCAGCTGGTCGTCACCATGCCGCTGATCGAGGGCACCGACGGCACCGGCGCCAAGATGTCCAAGTCCAAGGGCAACTACGTGCCGCTCACCGCGACCGCCGACGATGTCTTCGGCAAGATCATGTCGATTCCGGACCGGCTGATGAAGCCGTACCTGGAGGCGTGGACGGAGTGGACGGACGCGGAGATCGCCGCCGCGACCGCCCGGGTGGAGGACCGTTCGCTGCACCCGATGGACCTGAAGAAGGTCCTGGCGGGCGAGGTGGTCGCGGCGCTGTACGGCATCGAGGCGGCCATGAAGGCCCGTGCGGGCTTCGTCGCCCAGTTCTCCAAGAAGACCTTCGCCGACCTGGGCGCCCTCCCGGTGGTCGACGCCGCCGAGCACGGCTCGGAGACGGTGGCGACCGTGCTGAGCAAGGTGCTGGAGTTCCAGCCCAGCGCCTCAGCCGCCCGCCGGGTGGCCAAGCAGAACGGGCTGCGGCTGGTGGTGGAGACCGAGGGCGGCCAGGAGTCGGTGGTGCTGCCCGAGGCCCAGGCGGTACGTCCGCTGGCCGAGGTGGTCGCGGAGACCCTGGCGGAGGCGGGGCTCACCGGGTCCTCCGGGGCCGTCTACCTCAAGGCCGGGCGGAAGATCGCCCACATCCAGGGGCTGTAGACACGCGGGGAGGCCGGGCCCACGGGCTTCGGGGGCCTCCAGCCCGAAGCGGCGGCCGGTGCGCATCCACCATGCGCGCCGGCCGCCGCCGCGTGAGGCGGGCCGGGCCGGTCGGCCCTAAGCCCGTTCCCGTTTGCCGCCGTGGCGGATGGTCTGCCACAGCGGAGTGCCGAGGGCGACGATGACGATCGCCCCGGCCAGTTGGAGCAGATGCCGGATCCAGTCGAAGCCTCCGGTATGTCTGACCCCGATCCATCCGGCCACCGCGTTGCCCACGATGGCCCCGAGAATGCCGTAGAGACAGGTCAGCCACAGTGGGATGTCCTGTTTCCCCGGCAGGATCGCCCTGGCAAGCACACCAAGAATGATTCCCACGACGATCGCCCACAGCCAGTTCATGTCGCCTCCTGACGCGGTGGGGGATGCGCATTTCCCTCCAGTGTTCGACCGTTTCGGTTACGGCGCACGTCGGAGCGTCGGGTCCATGTCATGGCGTAACCGAGTGGCCACCCATCGGGGTGCCCCGGTCTCGAGTCCGGCGGGTGCGCGGCGTAACGTGGGATACGTCCCGGAGCGGGGTGGCCCGCTCCTCGAGCAGGTGGTGGAACGTGATGCGGAAGCAGGGCGACGCGGAAGTCTTCCGGATCACCGGTGCCCGGCAGGGGCTGGCCGACGATGTGCGCGGCCGGCAGCGGCGCTATGTGATCTCGATGTCCGTGCGCACCGTCTCCGTCGTACTGGCCGCGGTGCTGTGGAACGTGGAGCGCCATGTGGCCATCGTGGCGCTGGTGTTGGGCGTGCTGCTGCCGTACATCGCGGTGGTCATCGCCAACGCGGGCCGGGAGAACGCCCCTTCGCTGCCCACCACGTACCTCCCCCCGCCGCAGCGGCCCATGCTGGTCTCCGCCCCGCAGGACGAAGGGCCGCACCACGGGCCGTCGGACGGCCCGCAGGCGGAATCCGCCGCGGAAGACATCGGACATACCAGCGAGGATGGACGCGGGGGACACGGCTGACCTGCCGCGTTTCCATATACTCAGGAAAACCTCAGATCAATCGCGCAGTTCCGGTGCACCGCGCCCCATCCCTCGTGACATACTGCGTACGCGCTCCGCATCCCCCGTCGGAGCGACGGACCGACGCCGGGCGGCTCCCCCCGTGGCTGCCCGGCGTCGCCATGTCCGGGGCGGCTTCCGTAGAGTCTGCGGTGTGAACACCCGCGAGACCCCCGCCGAAGACGATGCCGTGATCTGCTCCGCCAAGGGCTGCCGCGCCCCGGCGGTCTGGGTGCTGGCCTGGAACAATCCGAAGATCCACACTCCTGAGCGACGCAAGACCTGGCTGGCCTGCGAGGAGCACCGGGAGCACCTCTCGCAATTCCTCGGGGTGCGGGGGTTCCTCAAGGACGTGGTGACGCTCGAGGAGTGGTCGGCCGCCGAACGCTGATCCGGGCGGGCGGCCGACCACGAACGGGGCCGGCGGGTCGGCGGGTCAGCCGCCGATCGCCGACATCGGACGGTCCGGCTGGAGGAACGACGGGTCGTCCAGTCCGGACCCCGCCTTCTTGCCCCACATCGCCACCCGCCACAGCCGGGCGATCTCCTCGTCCGGGGCGCCGGACCGCAGCGCGCCGCGCAGATCGGACTCCTCGCGGGCGAACAGACAGGTGCGCACCTGTCCGTCGGCGGTCAGCCGGGTGCGGTCACAAGCGCGGCAGAACGGGCGGGTGACGGAGGCGATGACGCCGACGCGGGCGGGCCCGCCGTCGACGAGCCAGCGCTCGGCGGGCGCCGAGCCGCGCTCCCCGTCCTCCTCGGGGGTGAGGGTGAAGCGGGTGCGCAGACTGGTCAGGATGTCCCCGGCGGTGATCATGCCGTCGCGCTTCCAGCCGTGCTGGGCGTCCAGCGGCATCTGCTCGATGAAGCGCAGTTCGTAGGCGTTCTCCAGGGCCCAGGTGAGCAGCTCGGGGGCCTCGTCCTCGTTGAGGCCGGGCATCAGCACCGTGTTGACCTTGACCGGGGCGAGCCCGGCGGCGCGGGCCGCCTCCAGACCGCGCAGGACGTCACCGTGGCGCTTACGCCGGGTCAGCGCCTGGAAGACCTCCGGGCGCAGGGTGTCCAGGGAGACATTGACCCGGTCGAGACCCGCGTCGCGCAGCGCTTCCGCGGTGCGCTCCAGGCCGACGCCATTGGTGGTCAGCGACATCTGGGGGCGCGGGGTGAGCGCGGCGCAGCGCTCGACGATGGAGACCAGGCCCGGCCGCAGCAGCGGCTCGCCCCCGGTGAAGCGGACCTCGGTGACGCCGAGGTCGGTCACCGCGATCCCGATCAGCCGGACGATCTCGTCATCGGTGAGCAGATCGGGTTTGGCGAGCCACTGGAGACCCTCTTCCGGCATGCAATAGGTGCAGCGCAGATTACATCGGTCGGTCAGGGAGACACGCAGGTCCGTGGCGACGCGACCGTAGGTATCGATCAGCATGGCGGCGGCCCCTCCAGTTCGCATGCATGATGTGCGCTACGTCAATTGTCCCGCAGCGTACGCCACAGCTGTGACGATCGGATTTCCTTGGGAACCTCACGGGATCCCGTGGATCCGCGGAGGGGCCGCTGACGGCCCGGCCGGACCGGTCAGTGGGCTCCGTGTCCGGTGAGGGAGCGGACCTCCAGTTCCGCGTACTTCTCGGGGTCCGGCTGTTCCTTGGAGACCATGGTGCCCAGCCAG
>NZ_JBWKKP010000042.1:0-38267 GCF_056431485.1 Streptomyces sp. NPDC045899 | reverse complement strand
TTCCCTTCGGTCTTTCGTGTTTCCAACCTTACCAGATCCGTTTTCCGTTCCGTTTCCGGTCCGAATTCCGTTTCCAGTGGCCGTTGGAGGGCCTTCCCTTTCGGTGGTTCCGACTTTATCAGAATTCTCTGAGCCGGTTTTCCACCTCCGCCTCCGGCTCCTCCGGAGGACCATGGGCTCTCCGGGTTTCCCCGTTGGCGGAGCCGTAAACGTACTGGAGCGGGGCTCCTCGACGCAAATCGAGCAGCCCCGCCCACTGGCCAGCGCCGTACGGACACTGAGGGTCTGTCAGACCTCGACCACGACGGGGAGGATCATGGGGCGACGGCGGTAGCTGTCGGACACCCACTTGCCCACCGCGCGGCGCACCAGCTGCTGGAGCTGATGGGGCTCGGCGACGCCGTCGGAGGCGCTCTTGGCCAGGGCGTCCTCGATCTTCGGGACGACGGCCGAGAACGCGGAGTCCTCGATACCGGAGCCGCGCGCCTGGATGTGCGGACCGCCCACGATCTTGCCGGTGGTGCTGTCCACGACCACGAAGACCGAGATGATGCCCTCGTCTCCGAGGATGCGGCGGTCCTTCAGCGAGGTCTCGGTGACATCGCCGACCGAGAGCCCGTCCACATAGACGTATCCGGCCTGGACCTTGCCCACGATCTTGGCGACGCCGTCGACGAGGTCGACCACCACGCCGTCCTCCGCGATGACGCAACGGTTCTTCGGGACGCCGGTGAGGGCGCCCAGCTCGGCGTTGGCCCTCAGATGGCGCCACTCGCCGTGCACCGGCATCAGGTTCCGGGGCTTGCAGATGTTGTAGAAGTACAGCAGCTCCCCGGCCGAGGCATGGCCGGAGACATGAACCTTGGCGTTGCCCTTGTGGACGACATTGGCGCCCCAGCGGGTCAGTCCGTTGATGACCCGGTAGACCGCGTTCTCGTTGCCCGGGATGAGCGACGACGCGAGGATCACCGTGTCGCCCTGGACGATCCGGATCTGGTGATCACGGTTGGCCATCCGGGACAGCGCGGCCATCGGCTCGCCCTGGGAACCGGTGCAGACGAGCACCACCTCGTCGTCCGGGAGGTCGTCGAGCGTCTTCACATCGACGACCAGTCCGGCCGGGATCCGCAGATAGCCGAGGTCCCTGGCGATGCCCATGTTGCGGACCATCGAGCGGCCGACGAAGGCCACCCGGCGGCCGTACTCATGGGCCGCGTCGAGGATCTGCTGGATGCGGTGCACATGGCTGGCGAAGCTGGCGACGATGATGCGCTTCTGGGCGTTGGCGAACACCTGGCGCAGCACGTTCGAGATGTCGCGCTCGGGCGGGACGAAACCGGGGACCTCGGCGTTGGTGGAGTCCACCAGCAGCAGGTCGATGCCCTCCTCGCCCAGTTTGGCGAAGGCGGGCAGATCGGTCAGCCGGCCGTCCAGCGGGAGCTGGTCCATCTTGAAGTCGCCGGTGTGCACGGCCATACCGGCCGGGGTGCGGATGGCGACCGCGAGGGCGTCCGGGATGGAGTGGTTGACGGCGATGAACTCGCACTCGAAGGGGCCGATGCGCTCGCGGTGCCCCTCCTCGACCTCAAGGGTGTACGGCCGGATCCGGTGCTCCTGGAGCTTGGCCTCGATCAGGGCGAGGGTCAGCTTGGAGCCGATCAGCGGGATGTCCGCCTTCTCGCGGAGCAGGAAGGGGACACCGCCGATGTGGTCCTCGTGGCCGTGGGTCAGCACGATGCCGTCGATGTCGTCGAGACGGTCCCGGATGGACGTGAAGTCCGGCAGGATCAGGTCGACTCCGGGCTGCTCCTCCTCGGGGAAGAGCACTCCGCAGTCGACGATCAGCAGCCGGCCGCCGTACTCGAAGACCGTCATGTTGCGGCCGATCTCGCCGAGGCCGCCGAGCGGGGTGACCCGCAGACCGCCCTCGGGGAGCTTCGGCGGCGCGCCGAGCTCAGGATGCGGATGACTCAAAAGACTCTCCTCACCACACACGCCACATGCCCCCCAGGGGCACATGGCGCGCGTGACCTTCGTGCACTTGCTGATGTGTCTGTATGTGGTTCTTCTGTATGCAGTTGTGAAGTATGAACGTGCGACTTTCGCGTCTTTGACTAGAGCTGTACCCCGCCCGCGGCAAGATCGCGCGTGAGCTGTTCCGTTTCCTCGGGGGTGAGATCGACCAGCGGCAGCCGCAGCGGCCCCGCGGGCAGGCCCTGGAGGGCGAGCGCGGCCTTGGTCGTGATGACGCCCTGGGTGCGGAACATCCCGGTGAAGACCGGGAGCAGCTGCTGGTGGATCTCCGTTGCCTTCGCGACGTCGCCCGCGAGGTGGGCTTCGAGCATCGCGCGCAGCTCGGGGCTGACGAGGTGCCCGACGACGGAGACGAACCCGACCGCGCCGACCGACAGCAGCGGGAGGTTCAGCATGTCGTCGCCGGAGTACCAGGCCAGGCGCGAGCGGGCAATGGCCCAGCTGGCGCGGCCGAGGTCGCCCTTGGCGTCCTTGTTGGCGACGATACGCGGGTGCTCGGCCAGCCGGACCATGGTCTCGGTGCCGATCGGGACGCCGCTGCGGCCGGGGATGTCATAGAGCATGATCGGCAGGCCGGTGGCATCGGCGATGGCGGTGAAGTGGCGCAGGAGACCTTCCTGCGGGGGCTTGCTGTAGTACGGCGTGACCGCCAGCAGTCCGTGGGCGCCGGCCTGCTCGGCCGCGCGGGCGAGCTCGACGCTGTGCGCGGTGTCGTTGGTGCTGGCACCGGCCACGATGTGGGCGCGGTCGCCGACCGCTTCCGCCACGGCTCGTACGAGCTGGGCTTTCTCCACATCGCTGGTGGTGGGGGACTCGCCGGTGGTGCCGTTGACGATCAGGCCGTCATTGCCGGCGTCCACCAGATGGACGGCGAGTCGCTGGGCGCCGTCGAGGTCGAGCGCGCCGTCCGCGGTGAATGGCGTGACCATGGCGGTCAGCACCCGCCCGAAAGGGGTCTGCGATGTGGAAGTCGGTGCCATGGGCCCCACGCTACTCGTAGCGCGCCCCGCAGTGCTCCCTCGGGGCGGTGGACGGAGCGAAGAGATGGGACCCGGCACTGCCTGCTCGGGGGTTCAAGCAGTGCCGGGCCCGTTTGTTCAGCCTAGATGAACTTCTCGAAACGCCGCAATACGGACACTTCGCTCCGGTGACGGACCCCGACCGGGGCTACGGGGCCACCCGGCCGTTGGTGTTGAAGGCTGCATGGGTCAGCGGCATCAGCCGGGCCCAGTGCTCCTCCATCCGCTCCCCCACCATCTCGATCTCACGCTGCGGGAAGGACGGCACGGCGGCCTGCTCGTGCTGGGTGCGCAGCCCCAGGAAGTGCATCAGCGAGCGGGCGTTGCAGGTGGCGTACATCGAGGAGAACAGGCCGACCGGGAGCACCGAGCGGGCCACCTCCCGGGCCACCCCGGCGGCCAGCATCTCCTGGTACGCCTCGTACGCGTGGCGGTACGCGTCCTCCATCACCCGGCCGGTCAGCTCGTGCTGCGCCTGGGTGCCCTCGACGAACTCGTACTTGCCCGGGCGCCCCTGCTGGACCAGTTTGCGGGCCTCCCCCGGGACGTAGAACACCGGCTGGAGCTGCCGGTAGCGGCCGGACTCCTCGTTGTACGACCAGCCCACGCGGTGCCGCATGAACTCGCGGAAGACGAAGATCGGGGCGCTGATGAAGAACGTCATCGAGTTGTGCTCGAACGGGCTGCCGTGGCGGTCCCGCATCAGATAGTTGATCAGCCCCTTGGACCGCTCCGGGTCCTTGGTGAGCTCGTCGAGGGACTGCTCACCCGCGGTGGACACCCGCGCGGCCCACAGGACGTCGGAGTCCGCGGCACTGTGCTTGACCAGCTCCACGGTCACATCGCTGCGGAACTCGGGCTTCTCGGTCTCGGTGGGGCTGTCGGTCACCGACGGGTCCTTCCGTATTGCGTCGCTCGGGGCGGGCCCAGCTTACGGGCCGCCGGTAGGCGCGCTCCGACGGCGCCGACCGAGCGGAAAAATCTTGATTGAAGTCAGCGGAAGAGGGCACCTCGGACCCCGTTCGCACGTCTTCTTCCACAGAAGCACCCACACTCGAGGTTCCAAGGAGAGCCCGCACATGTTCCGCCGGCGAGAGCCCGTGCCGTTCGCCTTCGTCGCCGAAGCCGACCGTTTCCGCAGCAATGTCACCCCGCCCGCCCGTCCGCGCGCCACGCCGTCCCAGATCGCGGGGCGCACGCTGATCGGACTCACCATCGTCGCCGGCTTTGTCGGCTCGCTGATGTTCGGTATGCCCGCTCTGGACAGCCAGTCCCATCAGACCCAGCAGACTCAGCAGTCAGAGGCCACCAACGGCCGTTGAGGCGCTGAGATAGCCTCACCCAGCACAGGCCCATCCGGACGTGTGTGTGAGTGAGGACCTTCCGTGCCACTGCCCTTCCTGACTGCCGACCACGTCCCGGACGACGAGACGGGCGGCGCACCGGACCATGCCACGTATGAGGACCTGGACCGGTGGCGCCGCCCTTATCGTCCCGGCCCGTGGAGGGTGGGCGGAGCCGCACTGCTGCTCCTGCTCGCCTCCTACGTCCTGTTCTCCGCGATGATCATCGCGATGGCGGGATCACTGCCCGCCGCCGGGATCTGTGTCGCCGTGGCCGTCCTGGTGATCGTGTTCGCCGTCCGGGTGGTGCACTCCGGTGTGCAGGTCAGTGCGCAGGGTCTGCGCCAGGTGGGCGTCTTCGCCTCCGCCACGGTCGCCTGGTCGGGGATCACGGCGCTGCGCACCGCCCAGCAGCCGGTCCGCTGGCTGGGGCTGCCGCGCACCGTCCAGGGCCAGGCCGTGATCGCCGAAGCGGCGGACGGCGGTGCCGCCCGCACTCTGATATCCAGCCACAGCGCCGACTTCCTGGCCCGCCCCGAGGGCTTCGACATGGCCGCCGACATCCTCGAGAGCTGGGCCGCCGCCTACCGCCGCTGACCGCACCGGCCCGGGGTCACCGGGTCCGTACCGGCCTGCCGTCGCGCAGCGCGATGGCCCGCTGCATCGCCTTGCGGGCCCGTGCGATGTCCCGGGCGTCGTGGTAGGCCACCGCGAGCCGGAACCAGGAGCGCCAGTCGTCCGGGGACTCCTCGGTCTCGGCCCGCCTCTTGGCGAACACCGCGTCCGCGGAGTCCCGGACGATCCGGCCGCCGGGGGTGCGCTCCAGCTCGTCCACCGGAAGGCCGCCCTCGGCCTCCAGCTCGCGCGCCAGCCGGTCGGCGTTCCGCGCGAACTGCGTGGTCTGCCAGAGGAACCAGGCTCCGATGAACGGCAGCACCAGCACGGCCAGGCCGAAGACGACGGTGACCGGGGTGCCCTCGCGGATCAGCAGCACCCCGCGGCTGCCGACCAGGACGAAGTACACGACCAGGACGGCCGCCAGAACGAAATACGTGATCTTTGCTCGCACCGGTGGCCCTCAGTCCAGATCGAGGAAGTGTTCCAGGCCGAAGGTGAGGCCGGGAGTGGTCACCACACGCCGCGCGCCGAGCAGGATGCCCGGCATGAAGCTGCTGTGGTGGGTGGAGTCATGGCGGATGGTGAGCGTCTCGCCCTCCCCGCCGAGCAGCACCTCCTGATGGGCGAGGAGTCCGCGCAGCCGCACAGAGTGCACCGGTACGCCGGCCACATCGGCGCCCCGGGCACCGTCGAGACCGGTGGCCGTGGCGTCCGGCGCGGGTGCGCAGCCCGCCTCGCGGCGCGCCTCGGCGATCAGCTGGGCGGTGCGGGCGGCGGTGCCGGAGGGGGCGTCCACCTTGTTGGGGTGGTGCAGCTCGATGACCTCGACCGATTCGAAGAACCGGGCGGCCTGGCGGGAGAACCGCATGGTGAGCACCGCGCCGATGGAGAAGTTCGGCGCGATGAGCACACCGGTGCGGGGCGAGGCGTCGAGCCAGCCGCGCAGCCGCGCGAGGCGCTCGTCGGTCCAGCCGGTGGTGCCGACGACGCCGTGGATACCGTGCCGGAGGCAGAACTCGAGGTTGTCCATGACCGAGCCGGGCTCGGTCAGCTCCACCGCGACCTCGGCGCCCGCGTCGGTCAGGGTCTCCAGCGAGTCCCCGCGACCGAGGGCGGCGACCAGCTCCATGTCCTCGGCCGCCTCCACGGCCCGGACGGCCTCGGAGCCGATCCGGCCCTTGGCACCGAGGACCGCCACGCGCAGCTTGCTCATCGTTTCTCTTCCTTCGGTTCCGGTGCGGCTAGGCGACGGCTTCGTCGAGGCGGGCCGCCTGCTTGTCCTTCAGCGGGCCGATGACGGACAGCGAAGGACGCCGTCCCAGTACATCGCGCGCCACCTCGCGCACCTCGTCGGGGGTGACCGCGGCCATCCGCGCGAGCATGTCGTCCACCGACATCTGCTCGCCCCAGCACAGCTCGCTCTTGCCGATGCGGTTCATCAGCGCACCGGTGTCCTCCAGGCCCAGCACCGTGGAGCCGGAGAGCTGGCCGACAGCGCGCCGCAGCTCCTCGTCGGTGAGGCCGTGCTGGGCGACGTGGTCGAGCTCGTCGCGGCAGATCCTCAGCACATCGTGCACCTGGCTGGGGCGGCAGCCCGCGTAGACGCCGAACAGTCCGCAGTCGGCGAAGCCGGAGTTGTAGGAGTAGACGCTGTAGGCGAGTCCGCGCTTCTCCCGCACCTCCTGGAAGAGCCGGGAGCTCATCCCGCCCCCGAGCGCCGCGTTGAGCACGCCCAGTGCCCAGCGCCGGTCGTCGGTGCGCGGGATCCCGGGCATGCCGAGGACGACGTGCGCCTGCTCGGTCTTGCGGTTGAGCAGCTCCACCCGGCCCGCGGTGCGGATCGTGCGGGAGCCGCCGCGCGGGGCGACCGGGACCGCGTCGGCGCGGGTGAGGGCGCCCGCCTTCTCGAAGGCGCGGCGCACCTGGCGGACGACGGTGGTGTGGTCCACGTTGCCCGCTGCGGCGACGACCAGGTGGGTCGGGTCGTAGTGCTTCTTGTAGAAGCGGGCGATCTGGTCGCGGCCGAGCCCGTTGACGGTGTCCACGGTGCCCAGGACCGGGCGGCCGAGGGGGGTGTCACCGAGCATGGTGTGCGCGAACAGGTCGTGCACACAGTCGCCCGGGTCGTCCTCGGTCATCGCGATCTCTTCCAGGACCACTCCGCGCTCGGCGTCCACGTCCGCCGCGTCGATCAGCGAGCCGGTCAGCATGTCGCAGACGACGTCGATGGCGAGCGGCAGATCGGTGTCGAGCACCCGCGCGTAGTAGCAGGTGTACTCCTTGGCGGTGAAGGCGTTCATCTCGCCGCCGACCGCGTCGATCGCGGCGGAGATGTCCAGGGCGCTGCGCCGCCGGGTGCCCTTGAAGAGCAGGTGCTCCAGGTAGTGGGTGGCGCCGCCCAGCGCGGGGGTCTCGTCACGCGAACCGACGTGCGCCCAGATGCCGAAGGTGGCCGAGCGGACGGACGGCAGGGTTTCGGTGACGATACGCAGGCCCCCGGGGAGGGTCGTCCTGCGGACCGTCCCGATGCCGTTCTCGCCCTTGAGAAGCGTTTGGGTACGGGCGACGGCCCGCCCCTCCGAAGAGGGGCGGGCCGTCGTACCGTGAGCGTGGGACGTCACTGGGCGCCCGCGGCGGAGCCGCTGTCGGACCCGGCGTCCTTCGCCTCGTCCTTGTCGTCCTCGCCCTCGATGACCGGGTGCAGCGAGAGCTTGCCCCGCTGGTCGATCTCGGCGATCTCGACCTGGACCTTGGAGCCGACCGCGAGCACGTCCTCGACGTTCTCCACGCGCTTGCCACCGGCCAGCTTGCGGATCTGCGAGATGTGCAGCAGGCCGTCCTTGCCCGGGAGCAGGGAGACGAAGGCACCGAAGGTGGTGGTCTTCACGACCGTGCCCAGGTAACGCTCGCCGACCTCGGGCATCGTCGGGTTGGCGATGCCGTTGATGGTCGTGCGGGCGGCCTCGGCGGCCGGGCCGTCGGAGGCACCGATGTAGATGGTGCCGTCGTCCTCGATGGTGATCTCGGCGCCGGTGTCCTCCTGGATCTGGTTGATCATCTTGCCCTTGGGGCCGATGACCTCACCGATCTTGTCCACCGGGATCTTCACGGTGATGATCCGCGGGGCGTTGGGGGACATCTCGTCCGGCGTGTCGATCGCTTCCATCATCACGTCGAGGATGTGGAGGCGGGCGTCACGGGCCTGCTTGAGGGCCGCGGCCAGGACGGAGGCCGGGATGCCGTCCAGCTTGGTGTCCAGCTGGAGGGCGGTGACGAACTGCTTGGTACCGGCGACCTTGAAGTCCATGTCACCGAAGGCGTCCTCCGCACCGAGGATGTCGGTGAGGGTGACGTAGTGGGTCTCGCCCTCGATCTCCTGGGAGATCAGGCCCATCGCGATGCCCGCGACCGGGGCCTTCAGCGGCACACCGGCGTTCAGCAGCGACATCGTGGAGGCGCAGACCGAGCCCATGGAGGTCGAGCCGTTGGAGCTGAGCGCCTCGGAGACCTGCCGGATGGCGTACGGGAACTCCTCGCGGGTCGGCAGCACGGGCAGCAGCGCCCGCTCGGCGAGCGCGCCGTGGCCGATCTCGCGGCGCTTGGGGGAGCCCACGCGTCCGGTCTCACCGGTGGAGTACGGCGGGAAGTTGTAGTTGTGCATGTAGCGACGGCGCGTCTCGGGCGAGAGCGTGTCGAGCTGCTGCTCCATGCGGAGCATGTTCAGCGTGGTGACGCCCAGGATCTGGGTCTCGCCGCGCTCGAACAGCGCCGAGCCGTGCACCCGCGGGATCGCCTCGACCTCGGCGGCGAGCGTACGGATGTCCGTGACGCCACGGCCGTCGATGCGCTTCTTCTCCTTGATGACGCGCTCACGGACCAGGGTCTTGGTCAGCGAGCGGTACGCCGCGGAGATCTCCTTCTCGCGTCCCTCGAACTGCGGCAGCAGCTTCTCGGCGGCCAGAGCCTTGACGCGGTCCAGCTCGCCCTCGCGCTCCTGCTTGCCCGCGATGGTCAGCGCCTGGGCCAGCTCGTCGCGGACGGCGGTGGTGAGCGCCTCCAGGACGTCGTCCTGGTAGTCCAGGAAGATCGGGAACTCACCGGTGGGCTTGGCGGCCTTGGCGGCGAGGTCCGACTGCGCCTTGCACAGCACCTTGATGAACGGCTTCGCGGCCTCCAGACCGGCGGCCACGACCTCCTCGGTGGGGGCCTCGGCGCCGTCCTTGACCAGCTGGATGGTCTTCTGGGTGGCCTCCGCCTCGACCATCATGATCGCGACGTCGCCGTCCTCCAGGACGCGGCCGGCGACGACCATGTCGAAGACGGCGTCCTCGAGCTCGGAGTGGGTCGGGAAAGCCACCCACTGGCCCTTGATCAGGGCGACCCGGGTACCGCCGATGGGGCCGGAGAAGGGCAGGCCCGCCAGCTGGGTGGAGCAGGAGGCGGCGTTGATCGCGACCACGTCGTAGAGGTGGTCGGGGTTGAGCGCCATGATCGTCTCGACGACCTGGATCTCGTTGCGCAGGCCCTTCTTGAAGGACGGGCGCAGCGGGCGGTCGATCAGGCGGCAGGTGAGGATCGCGTCCTCGGAGGGGCGGCCCTCACGGCGGAAGAACGACCCGGGGATGCGGCCCGCGGCGTACATCCGCTCTTCGACGTCGACCGTCAGCGGGAAGAAGTCGAGCTGGTCCTTGGGGTTCTTCGAAGCGGTGGTGGCCGACAGCACCATGGTGTCGTCGTCCAGGTAGGCCACGGCGGAGCCGGCGGCCTGACGGGCGAGGCGGCCCGTCTCGAAGCGGATGGTGCGGGTGCCGAAGGAACCGTTGTCGATGACGGCCTCGGCGTAGTGGGTCTCGTTCTCCACCAGGGAATTCTCCTCTTCTGCGTCCCTCGTCCGTGTGACGGTGGACGGTGGTGGAGCAGCGCCCCGGGCCTGTTGTCCGGCGGCCGGGCCGGTCTTCGATCGAAGCCACCGGAATTGCCAGTTCCGGGAGCCACTACCGAGGACCGGCTCCTGTGGCGCCGGTGCGGCGGGAATGAGGCGCTCCTCCTCGTTTCTTTATGGCGTTGTTGGGACCAGACTACAAAGCATCGGCCATCATCACGACGGCTGTGCTGTCTGGTGCGTCCGGCACGTAGCGGACAAAATACGCTGCGCACCGAGGGTGCGGGCCGCCATCAGGCGGCACCTACGGCAAAGGGAGCGGCTCCCAGTCCCGGGAACCGCTCCCTCCACGACGTCTTACTTGGCGCCCGCCGCACCGCGGCGGATGCCCAGGCGCTCGACCAGCGCACGGAAGCGCGTGATGTCCTTCTTCGCCAGGTACTGCAGCAGACGGCGGCGCTGGCCGACCAGCAGCAGCAGACCACGGCGGGAGTGGTGGTCGTGCTTGTGGGTCTTGAGGTGCTCGGTCAGGTCCGAGATACGGCGCGAGAGCAGCGCGACCTGGACCTCGGGGGAACCGGTGTCGCCCTCCTTGGTGGCGAACTCGGTCATGATCTGCTTCTTCGTAGCGGCGTCGAGCGACACGCGGTACTCCTTGGTTGGTCATTTCAGCCGCCGAGTGCCCCTGGTCGGTGTCTCAGGGGAGCTTCCGTGACTCGGGAGGCGGGGTCCGCTGGGCGCTGTCTCCAGATCCTCTGCAGAGAGGATCCGGGGGCGCGTACACAAACGGCCGTCACACAGCGTACCAGCGTCCCCGGTGGGGCCCGGACCGGGTCCGGTCCAGGTCCGGTCCGGACACCTGTGCTGGGTGGGACCCGGGTGGGTGGCCGGCGCGTGGGGGCCGGGGCGGCCGTCCCCGGACGGTCAGAGGACCGGCATGGCGGTGAGCTGTCCGGCCTGGAGGAGGAACACCCGGTTGTCGGCTCCCGCCAGCCTCCAGGTTCCATCGTTGCCCTGACTGTACGGCCAGGCGATGCTCCCCTCACGGGCGTCGGCCGCGACGACTCCCTTGCGGCCGGTGGAGTCCACGACCGCCCACACGGTTCGGCCCTCGGCCACCGGGGGGTCGAGCGAATGCTCCGACGAGGAGCCGACGGTCACCATCCACTCCTCCGCCCCGGTGTCCGCACTGCGGGCGTGGAGATCGGTGCCGTCCACGGCGTACACGACGCCGTCGCGCAGGGCCGGAGCTCCCCAGCCGCGATCACTCGTCGCGGGGTGCGTCCACATGCGTTCACCGGTCGTGAGGGCGAGCGCGGTCAGGGCCTTCCCTCCGAGAAGGACGGTGTCTCCGTCGACGAGCGGGGCCACGGCGCCGGGTCCGTGCGGCCTCGGACCCCATGCCGTTCTCCCGCTCCGGGTGTCGAGGGCGACCACCCGGCCGTCGGAGCCATGGACGACCAAGCGTCCCGCGGCCGCGACGCCCGCCGCGGAAGGTGCACCGCGCAGCTTCACCGGCGACGGGACCGTCCACAGCGGGGAGTGCGACGACAGTGAGACCGCCCGCAGTCGTCCGGCGCGGGTGGCCAGATAGACGGCCGTGTCGTCCACCGCCAGCAGGGTCGCGGCATCGGCCTGATCCGCCACCCAGTCCTCTCTGCCATCCGTGGCACGCAGCGCCCGTACGGCGCCCCGGCTGTCGGCGATGAGCACGGTGTCGCCGGAGTCGTCGGAGAGGACGAGCGGCCGTCCGGTCAGCCCCGCCACGGCGGAGGTCCAGCGCTTGGCACCGTCGCGGACGCCGTACGCGCGCAGCCGACCGCCCTTGGCCGCGACGACGACCAGGTCGTGTACGGGGAGCGGGGTGATCTCGTCACCCGGGTCCGCCACGCCCGTGTCCACCGGGCCCCACAGCGGTGTCGGCGCGTTCCCCTCCTCGTGGTCCGCGAGCGGCTTCGCCGCCCAGGGCTTTTCCTCCTGCGAGTCGTCATCCCGCAGCAGCCACCACGCACCGGCCCCGCCCCCGGCAACGAGCACCGCGCCGCCCGCCGACAGGCCGCCGATCAGCCGTCGCCGCGACAGTCCTGGCGCCTCGTCACCCGGCAGGGTGGCCACGCGCCTGGCGGCCGCCTCACGTCGCGCGATGTCCTCGGCCAGCGGTCCGGTGCGCCACGCCCGGTCCGCTCCCCGGGGCGGCGTCAGTCCCCGGGCGATGAGGTCGAGAGCCGGTCGCTGTCCGGGTTCCTTGTCCAGGCAGGGCTCCACCAGAGTCCGTATCGCTTGCGGTACGGCGTCCAGATTCGGCTCCCCGTGCACCACCTGGTACTGCACCGCAGCCACATGCCCGCCCTCGTAGACCGGCCGCCCTCCCGCGGCGTAGGCAAGGACCACGCCCAGCGAGAACACATCGCCCGCGGGGCCCGTCCGCCGGCCGAGGACCTGTTCGGGCGCGGCGAACCCCGGGGTGGCGAGCGACTGTCCGGTGGTGGTCAGCGTCAGCCCGTGCTCGGGCCGGGCGATACCGAAGTCGATGATCCGGGGGCCGCGGGACGTCAGCACGATGTTGGACGGCTTGAGGTCGCGGTGGACGAGCCCGGCGCCGTGGATGTCCATGAGCGTGCGCACCAGCGCGGCGCCCACGGCTCGCAGGGTCGGCTCGTCCAGGGGGCCGTAGCGCTCGACGGCCTGATCGAGGGTGGGGCCGGCCAGGAACTCCGTGGCGATCCACGGCCGTCCGCCCGCCATCTGCGCGGCGAGCACACGCGCCACGCCGTCGCTCCGCACCGCCTGTGCCGCCTGCGCCTCGCGCAGGAACCGCTGGGCCATCTCCGGATCGTGGGCCAGCTCCGGCCGCAGCACCTTCACCGCCGCGAGCTGTTCCCGCGCATCCCGGCCCAGGTAGACCTGTCCCATACCGCCCGCCCCGAGCACCCCGGTGAGGCGGTAGGGGCCAAGGCGCAGCGGATCACCGGTGCCGAGGGGGTCCATGGGTGAAGCTCCTGGGGAGGGGTCGGGTACGAACCGGTTAAGACAGCGGGAGGGCGCACACGGCGTCGCCGCGGCCGATGATCAGGCGTTGGGCCGCAGAGTGCGTCATGATCGTCGAGAAACTTCCGCCCCGGTCGCCGAAGGGGCTCTGAAACGTCCACGCCACGCGGTGGGTACGGCGGTCAACAGCGGCGGCCCACTGACTGTCGTTGTCGGGCGAGACATAGATGTAGCCGTCATCAGCGGCGGGTGTGGCCCCGAACTCGAGCACCGGGCCATCGCCCTTCTTCTGGTCCCACAGCAGCCGTCCGCTCTCGGCGTCGAGAGCGACGAGCCCACGCTCACGCTCCGCGGCATAGAGTACGCCGTCTTGCACCACGGGGGGTCCGTAGTGCCGCCTCCCGGGCTTGTCTCCTGTCCCGGACGTCCGTCCCGCACCGAAGCGCCAAGCCCGTTTGCCGTCGGAGAGCCGCAGTGCCATCAGCTCCCAGGTGCCGAGGAACAGGAGCCCCGCGGAGAAGGTGTGCCGGGCCCCTACGAGCAGTCCGCCCGTCAGCTTCTCGGGCACCTCGGCCGTCCAGCGGGGAGCACCGTTGCGAACGTCGATCAGGGTCACTTGTTCCCCCTGCGTCCGGATGAGCCCCGCCTCCACAGGGGTGGCTGCGATCTCGTCGTCCCCCGGCACGGCCATCCGACGGCGCCACATCTCGTGCCCCGTACCGGGGTCGACGGCCGCCCGCACCCAACCTTTCCGCGCTTTCCCCTCCACGATCAGCGCGGAATCGGTGGCTGCGAGGATCCTCGCGTCCTGCGCTGCGATTCCGCGCAGATCGGCGAGTGGGGACCGAGTGGTGCCCGTGACGAAGTCGACAGGGACGATCCGGAGTGTGGAGGAGCCAGGGTCCAGGGCGAACAGTCGGCGTCCATCGGAGACGACGCACGAGTCGGTCACCAACTCATCGTTCACGCCGCGGCGCTTACCGGTCCGCGCGTCGAAGCAGCGCAGCCCGGACTCGGAAACCATGGCAAGCCCGTCGCCCACCCGCAACAGCCGGGCGTCCCCCACGATGGCCCCGCCGGCTGTCTTCCACGCGATGCGCGGCGCCCCCGTGTCTGGCCGGGCCGCACCACGTCGCGGGGAGTCGGCACCCTTCTTCCCGCTGCCGTCGTGCAGCAGAGCCCAGGTGGCGGCCGCGCCACCCGTGATGAGGAGACCGCCTCCGGCCGTGAGCAGCCTGCGTCGGGCGAGCCGAGGCGGCCTCGACGCGTCCGACACGGCGGACATGCTCTCGGCGTCCGGGGCGGGCAGGCGGGAGGGCCGCACCTCCCACACAGCTGCGCCGCGCCGGGCGATATCCGCGAGTACGGCGTCCGGCAGGTGATCGACCGCGTCCCCTGTACCCTCCCGCAGCCGGGCACCCAGCTCCGCCGTGGCGGGCCGCTGTCGTGGGTCCTTGGCCAGACAGCGTTCCAGCGTGGGGCGCAGCCCCTCAGGCACCGCGGACAGCTCGGGCTCGGCGTAGCGCACCCGGTAGAGCAGGTCCGCGGGTTGTCCGGTGCCGAACGGTGGGCGTCCGGTCGCGGCGAACACCAGCACCCCCGCAAGGGCGAACACCTCACTCGCAGGGGTGTGTTCGCCGCCCGTCGCCTGTTCCGGTGACATGTAGGCGGGCGTCCCCGCGGCCGTGCCCGTCCGGGTCAGCCGGGCGTCGCCCGCCGCCCGCGCGATACCGAAGTCGATGACCTTGGGACCGGTCACGGTCAGCAGGATGTTGGATGGTTTGAGGTCGCGGTGCACCACATCCGACCGGTGGAGTTGTCCCAGGGCGTCGCACAGGACGGCTCCGATCGCCCGTACGGCGGGCTCGGCCAGCGCACCGCACAGTGCCACCGCCTCGTCGAGCGCTGGGCCGAGGACATAGGCCGTGGCGAGCCAAGGGGTGTCCGCCAGCGGATCGGCATCCACGACCTGTGCACCGTACTGGCCGCCGATGACGCGTGCGGCGTCGGTCTCCAGCCGGAAGCGGGTACGGAACTCCTCCTGCGCGGCGAACCGAGGGTGCATGATCTTGAGCGCGACCGTGCGCCCGCCCGGGGAGCGAGCCAGGTAGACGGTGCCCATCCCGCCGCTGCCGAGGCGGGCGACGAGAGTGAACGGCCCGATACGCGAGGGGTCGTCATGGGTGAGGGGATGAGGCATCGGTAATCAGTCCACCGGCAAGGCGTAGAGGGCTCCGCCGTTCACCACGACGGCCATTCCTGGTGCGCTGGCCACGTATCCGCTCAATCCACCGGCCTGCTGTCCGGAGCCCACGGGCGCGAAGCGCCAGCGTGGCGAGCCGTCGGCCGCGTCGAACGCATCGACCTCAGAGCCGTTCCGCTGGAACACCACGCGTCCCGTGTGACTCAGTGCGGTCTCGCTGTACTGCATGGGCTCGGTGGACGTGAAAGCGGGACCGTGCCGCCAGCGTTGCTCACCGCGGCGGGTGTCGACGGCGTGCGTGTCGCTGTTCTCGTCAGTGAAGAAGAGGGTCCGACCGTGGACCACCGGTGCGGTGTAGAGAGAGCCCTCGGTGGTGAAGCGCCAGCGCCGCTCGCCGCTGGAGAGGTCGTGTGCCTGCATGGCGTTCTGATCGTAGGAAATCAAGAGGTCACCGGGTGCTGTCATCCTGATGTTGTTGGCGTCGGAGCTCACGCTCTGATAGCTCCGCCTCCACAGCTTCCGGCCGCTCCGCGCATCCAGCGCGAGATAGGACCACGGCCCCTCGGACAGCCGACGTGTGCCCATCGGGACGAGCAGGGCGCCCCCGTGCAGCACGCCCTGCCCGGCGAACGCGGTGCCGCCGGTGAGCGGGACCGGGGTACGCCACAGCTCCCGGCGCCGCGCGACGTCATAGGCGACGACCACCGGTTCCTCCTCTTTTCCTCCATCCGTTATCCGCCCGGCCAAGAACCAGAGCGTGTGCCCTTCGGCCCCCCAAACGGCGGCAAAGAGCGGGCGGCCTTCGGAACCGTCGTAGCGCCGCTCGGTCCACACGACCTTGCCGGTACGGACGGAAACCACCGAGAACTCGGTGCCCGACAGCGTCAGGAAGAGGCCACCATCGAACAAGGTGAGGTCGCCGGTGGGCAGCAGGTCGTCCCGGCTCCACAACTGCTTGCCGTCCCGGAGATGCACCGCCGACAGCACCTTCTTGCTCATGAGGAGAGCGACGCTCCCCCGCGATATCAACGGCGGCCGCACCAGCGCCTCGTCGACCGTCAGACGCCACAGCGGGGCGGGCGCGGTCCCCCGGACGCGGGGCACCGGCCGACTCCGGCGCGGGCCGTCGGTGAAAGCCCTGGCCGCCCCGGCCCCGGCCGCACCCAGGGCGAGTCCGGCCGCGCCGGCCAGCGCGCCGAGGGTGACGGCGCGCCGGGACGGCCGTGGCCGTCCTCCGACCGGCTCCGGGTCCGTCGGCGGCGCGAGGGGGACCATCACCGGGTGGCGCGCCGCCTGTGCGGCCAAGGCCGCCCGCACGGATTCCGGCAGCGTCGTGGCACTGGTGGTGAACTCACGGGCCAGGGCGCGCGGTTCGGGTCGTCCAGCGGGGTCCGCGGACAGGCAGCTGATGATCGAGGCCCTCAATCCATCCGGCAGGTCGTCGGGGCCGGCGTCGCTCCGGCCCGTCGCCGCGTAGACCAGCGTCGCCCCGAGCGCGTACAGATCACCCTGGGGTCTGAGCGGTTCACCTGCACGCCGCTCGGGCGGCAGCGCCGACGTGACGATGCCGGGCGGCATCCCGGTGGAACCTCCACCGCCCGCCGATGCCGCGCGGTCCAGCCCGTAACCGGTCAGCCGGGGCCCGTCGAGGGTCAGGAGGACGGCACCCGGCGATATCCCCGCGTGGACCAGGCCGTTGGTGTGCGCCGCCGCAAGGGACTCGGCCAGCGCTGCCCCCAGCGAGCGCACGGTGGACTCCGGAAACGGGCCGCCGTGCACGGCCAGCGCGGCGGGCAGCGTCAGCGCGGGGAAGCAGTCGTGGGCGACCCAGGGAAGCTCCGCCCCGGGCGGGGCGACATCGAGGACCGGAGCCACCCACCGCCCGTTCAGGCGGCGGGAGTTCTCGGCCTCGGCCCGGAAGCGGACCGCGTACCCGGGATCCTCGGCGAGCGATGCGTGCGGAAGCGTCAGAACCACCACCCGGCCGGTCCGGTCGTCCCGCGCGAGGCGGCGCCGGGCGTCCCCGTCGTGGCCCGGGACGTCCAGGGTGTCCAGGACACGGTACGGGCCGATCCTCGAGGGACCGTCCTGGTCGGAGCGCGCCGTGCGGGCATCCGGATTCGGCGGTGTCATGGGTCCTTCCCTAGTCCATGGGCAGCGCGTAGACGCCACGCCCGTCCACCACGACCACCGTGTCGTCCGTGAGTGCCATGGTGCGCCGCCGGGGCCCTCCCCCGCCGATGTCGGTGAAGCGCCACAGCAGGGAACCGTCCGCGGCGTCGAAGGCGTCGACCTCGGCGTCTCCGGCCATGAGCACTCTCCGCCCCGACGGGCTGACCAGCGTGTCGGGGGTGTCCGGCGCCGACGCGGTCTTCAGCGCGAAACCGTAGGCACGTTGCCAGCGGACCGTTCCCGTCCGGGCCTCGACGGCGTGCAGCGCGTAGCCGCCGTCGGCGACATACGCCGTCTTCCCGTGGACGTACGGCAGGCCGAAATCCGTGAGGTGGCCCTTGGCGTCCTTCCCGAGCGACCGCAGGGACCACGCGCTCCGGCTGCCGTCGAGGGGGTCGTAACCCCGCAGTGTGCTGGCGAGGGCCGCGATCAGCGTGCTGCTTCCGTCGCTGGTGACGAACCCTTCCGACGCCACGCCCCGATACACCCGCTGCCAGAGCCGCTTGCCGCTCTCGCGGGCCATGGCGATGGCCCGTCCACCGGCTTTGCCACCACCGTCCATGACGAGCAGCGCGTCCTTCAGCAGATGTCCACTGGTGATTTCCCCGGGCAGGGTGCGGCGCCAGGTCTCCTTCCGCGTGCCGAGATCGAAGGCGACCGCGGCGTGACCGTTGCCGTCGCCTCCGTCGATCTTCACGGTGAACCAGACCGTGGACCGGTCCACCGCCAATACCCGCCCGAACACGGCCTGAGCACCGCCTCGGTAGTCCTTGCTGCGCCAGCGCACCCGGCCGGTCGCGGCGTCCAGCGCCACCAGTCCGTCGCCGGGGACGAACAGCGTCTTCGCGCCGGCCGCCCAAGGCGTCCCGGCGGGACGGAGCCCCTCGCGTGTCCACAGCCGCTTGCCGGTGCGCACGTCGATCCCGTGAACCGCTGTCTTCCCCGTCAGGACCACGACCCGGTCCCGCCAGACGAGCGGGGCGTACGCGGGTGCCGCTCCTTCCACGTCGTGCCGCCAACGAGGCTGAGGTGGCGCTCCCTCGAGACGGCGACGCGAGCGGTGGGCGGCGGCGAGGCGTTCGGCACGGGTCGGGGGAGGCGGGTCCTCGGGTGCCGTCGCCGTCCAGAGGGCACCTGCGCCCACCGCGACCCCCGCGGTACCGCAGACGGCACCGACGAGGAGCCCGCGTCGCGACGGCCCGGAGGAGGTCGACGGCGGCTCTGCGGACCGCGGCGGCTCCCCGTCGTCGCCAGGTATCGCGGGGCCGTCCGCCGGTTGCGGGGAGTCCTCCCCCGCAGTGTCGACCTCGGCGTCCAGGACCGCCGAGGACTGCTCCGACAGCGCGGCGATCACTCGCCCCGGGAGCCAGCCCGGCCCCAGGAGTGCCGCGGCCGGACTCACCGCGCCGCTGTCCTGGACGGTCGCGCTCCATCCCGCGGGACGGGTGCTGACCGCGGAAGGGGCAGCGGCGACACCGCGAGTCAGCCCCTCCAGCAGGGCCTGGGCCGTCGGCCGGTCCACCGGGTCCGGAGCGAGACAGGCTCCGAGAACGTCCCTCAGTTCCTCCGGCAGCGAAGCCGGATCGGGCTCCAGCCGGCCCGTCACCGCGTACGCCAGAACCGCGCCCAGCGAGAAGACGTCGCCCAAGGGGCGCGGCCGTCCGCCCGAACGCTGCTCCGGTGGCAGTGCGGCGAGGGCCACCCCCGGCAGGTCCCCCCGTACCGCGCCGTCCGGCCCCGCCGCCCGCACGGCGCCGAATCCGGCGAGCCGCGGCCCGTCCCCCGCCACGAACACGGTGTCCTGCGCGATCCCCGCGTGGGATGTGCCGGCGGTGTGGATCCAGGCCAGCGTCTCGGCCAGAGCGGCACCGAGCGCGCGCACGGTGGCGGCGGGCAGCGGGCCACCGTGTGCCTCCAGTGCGGCGGGCAGCGGCAGCATGGGCAGATAGGGCGAAGCGCACCATGGTGGTTCGGCGGGCTCGCCCGCGAGTTCCACGACCGGAGCGAGCCAGCCGGGCGGGCTGCTGCCGGCCAGTAGACGGGCCCGTTCCGCCTCCGCCAGGAAGCGTTCGCGACCGTCCCGGTCGTCGGCGGAGTCCGGCAGCGGCGTGGTGAGCACGACCGTCCTGGTGCCGCCCGCGCCACGCGCGATGAACTGCCGGGCCGTCAGCGTGACCTCGCCCGTCCCCCGGGTCAGTCGTGCGATGAGGTGGTAGGGGCCGAGTTTTCGTGGATCGTCCGTGGTCAGCGGTTCCACACGTGAGCCCTGCCTCCTCCGGGAGAGTTGAACCTCCGGTCAGCCACTGGTCATGCTCCGCGCCGCGCTGTAGACGTCCAGCACCGCGAGGCACAGCGGCACCAGGGAGAGCAGGAAGGCGCTCTCGGCGAGGTCGGACAGACGTCCCCAGAAGGGGGAGACGCCCACCCGCGGAATGATCAGGGCGATGGCGACGAGCAGCGCGGCGCCCGCCGTCACGGCCGCGGCGAGCCAGATCGTCCGTACGTCGAGCGGGCCCCGGTCGTTCTCGGTGATCAGCTTGATGACCGCGTCGGCGGGCGGGTTCAGGGACATCCCCAGCACCAGCAGGCCGAGGGAGACCAGACCCGCGCCCAGGACCGAGACGACCTGTGCGGAGTAGCGGAAGAGCCGGGCGCGCAGCAGCATCGCCAGGCCCCCGGCGAGCGCCAGCAGCTGGCCCCACACGCTGTCGGAGAAACCAAGCACCGCGGAGGAGCCCACGACGACGACGGAACAGCCGCCGACCAGTCCGAGCAGCATCTCGTGGCCCCGGCGCGCCTGGGCGGCCACCCGCTCGGCGTCCAGCGGCTCGGCGGTCTGCGGGGTGACGGGGTCCAGGCTCTCGTCAGCCGCCGAGTGGGGCGGCGCGTAACCGATGGGGAGACGGGCCACGCGTGCCGACAGACCGGGCAGGAAGGCGATGGCGCCGATGGCCACCACGGAGCAGACCGCGGCGGTCTCGGTGGGGCCGGTCTCGGTGAGGATCGCGCAGAAGGTGGCCAGGGTGCCGACGCTGGAGGCGAACACGGCCGCGACGAACGGGGCGTCACCCCGCGGCATGGCGGCAACCAGGGCGACCGAGGCGATGAGCACGGTGGCGCAGCCGAGCAGGAATTGGAGGCGGCCGACGCCGTCCCCCTTGTCCAGGGCCAGGAGCCCGGAGCCCGCGATCATGAGGTGCGGCAGCGCGCCGAGGCCGAGCGCGACGGCGGAGGCGCGGTCGTCGTAGACACGCGCCCGTACGCCCGCCAGGGCGGTCAGTACCAGCCCCACCGAGCCCGCGATGATGCCGGGCAGCCCGTGCATGTCGTGCCGGAGCGGATCGGCGTACCAGAGCACGAAGCCCATGAGGATCAGCAGGAAGGAGCCGCCCGCCAGACCGGTGGCGCGCAGGAAGCCGTCCTGCCACAGGGTGCGGTCCCGGGTGACGGCGGAGGCGATGGCGTCGGAGACGTCGTCGTAGACCGCGGGCGGCAGCGACTCGGCGAACGGCCGCAGCGACAGCAGCTCACCGTCCAGCACCTGTTGGGCGACGAGTGAGCGCGACCCCTCCAGCACCGTGCCGTTGCGCCGCACCAGGTGGTATCCGGTGGGGGCGCCCGCGGCCTGGGTCTGACCGGTCAGCCGGAGGATCTCGGGGTAGACGTCCGCGACCGGCACGTCCTCGGGGAGGGCGACGTCGATGCGGCTGTCGGGCGCGACGACAGTGACTCTGCAGAAACCGGTCGTAGCGGACGTACTCACTTTCGGGGCCCCCTCGTTCGGTCTTCTGCCTCGCTCGATGATGCGCGCGGCGGCCACCCTACCCGGGCCGTCACGCTGATACGTCGATAGGATCGCTGACTCGCGGAGGGAGGCCGTCGCCACGGGGGTGCCGGACGAGAACTGTCCCTACCGCGTGGAGGGATGAGGGATCCGGTGAGCCAGGTCGTCGTGAAGCGCCAGCCACGGGCTCTGCCGCCCGAGGTGCCGACCGAGGAACTCCGCCTCGAACCGCCGCCCGAGCTGCCCCGCGGGCAGCAAGAGGGCATGCTGATGCAGATCCTGCCCACCTTGGGCATGGCCTCGTCGATGGTGTACTTCTTCATGCCCGGCGCCGCGCCGATGATGAAGATCATGGGCGTGATGATGATGTTCTCCACGCTCGGTATGACCATCGCGATGGTCATCAGGTACCGGCGGGGATCGCAGGGGCAGATGGCGGACATGCGCCGCGACTACCTCAAGTATCTGGCGCAGACGCGCCGGACGGTGCGGAAGACGGCCCGCCTGCAGCGCAGCGCGCAGTACTACCTGCACCCCACCCCCGACCAGCTGTGGTCGGTGGTGGCCGAGGGCAGCCGGGTGTGGGAACGGCGACTGAGCGACGACGACTTCGGCCAGGTGCGGATCGGGCTGGGCGCGCAGCAGCTCTCCACACCCCTGATCGCCCCCGACACGGCCACCATCGAGGACCTCGAACCGCTGACGGCGGGCGCGATGCAGCAGTTCCTGGCGGCCCAGGGCTCGCTGGACGGCATGCCGATGGCGGTGTCGCTGCGCGCCTTCTACCACCTCACCGTCTCCGGGGTGCCGGAGAGCGTGCACGGGGCGGCGCGGGCGCTGGTCGCCCAGCTGGCCACCCTGCACTCGCCGGAGGACCTGGTCATCGCGGTGGTCGCGGCGCCCGCTTCGGCGGATCAGTGGGAGTGGACCAAGTGGCTTCCCCATCTGCAGATCGCGGGCGCGGTCGACGGGGCTGGCTCCCGGCGGCTGTTCGGCGACTCGCTGGCCGAGCTGGAGGAGCTGCTGAAGCCGCGGCTGGAGGGCCGCACCCGGTTCAGCCGGGACGCCCAGCCCGCCCTGGACCACCCGCATGTGGTCGTCGTGCTCGACGGCGGCATCGTGCCCCCGGACTCGGCGTTCGCGGCGGCCGAGGGCCTTCAGGGCGTGACCGTCATCGAGGTGGTGCCGGGCGAGCTGGAGGAGCCGCGCGGCGGACTGTCGATCCTGGTCCGGCCGGGCAGGCTGCAGCTGCTCTCGCAGGTCGCGGAGTACGACGGCGTGCCGGACACCCTGTCCAGGGAGGCCGCCGAGGCGCTGGGGCGGCAGCTCGCCCCGCTGCGGATGGGCGTCGGCGACGATGACGAACCGCTGCTGGCCAATCTCGACTTCACCGATCTGCTGGGCCTCGGCGACGCCGGGTCGGTCGATGTCTCCCGCACCTGGCGGCCGCGTTCGCTGGCCGAGCGGCTGCGGGTGCCGATCGGCATCGCCGAGGACGGTTCGCCGGTCATGCTGGACCTGAAGGAAGCCGCCCAGGAGGGCATGGGCCCGCACGGTCTGTGCGTGGGCGCGACGGGCTCCGGCAAGTCCGAGCTGATGCGGACCCTGGTGCTGGGCCTGGCCGTCACCCACTCCTCGGAGACCCTGAACTTCGTGCTGGCGGACTTCAAGGGTGGCGCCACCTTCGCGGGGATGTCCGAACTGCCGCATGTGGCCGCGGTCATCACCAACCTCGCGGACGACCTGACGCTCGTCGACCGGATGCGCGACTCGATCACCGGTGAGCTCCAGCGCCGTCAGGAACTGCTGCGCGCGGCGGGCAATTACGCCAATGTGCACGACTACGAGAAGGCACGCGCGGCCGGTGCCCCGCTGGAGCCGGTGGCCTCGCTGGTCCTGGTCATCGACGAGTTCAGCGAGCTGCTGACCGCCAAGCCCGACTTCATCGACATGTTCATCCAGATCGGCCGGATCGGCCGCTCGCTGGGTGTGCACCTGCTGCTGGCCTCGCAGCGTCTGGAGGAGGGACGGCTGCGCGGTCTGGAGACCTATCTGTCGTACCGGATCGGTCTGCGGACATTCTCCGCGGCGGAGTCCCGTACCGTCCTGGGCGTCCCGGACGCCTACCACCTGCCGTCCATCCCCGGTTCGGGCTATCTGAAGTTCGGCACCGACGAGATGACGCGCTTCAAGGCGGCGTACGTCTCCGGGGTCTACCGCACCGGAGCCCCGCAGATCGACGGCGGCGCGCAGCTGCCCATCGAGCGCAAGCCGGTGCTGTTCACCGCGGCCCCGGTACCGGTGAGCTACGCCGCCCCGGACCCGGCGGCCCTGCTGGCTGCGGCCTCGGCGCGGCCGGAAGAGGACGACGCGCTGGCCGAGACGGTGCTGGACGTGATCGTGGGCCGGCTCGAGGGCCAGGGGCAGCCCGCCCACCAGGTCTGGCTGCCGCCGCTGGACAAGGCCCCGTCGCTGGACGAGCTGCTGCCGTCGCTGCAGCCCTCGGCGGAGCGCGGGCTCCAGTCGGCGGACTTCGCGCGGCCCGGTGGTCTGGTCGTTCCGCTCGGTCTCATCGACAAGCCCTTCGAGCAGCGGCGCGACATCCTCTACCGCGACTTCTCCGGTGCGGCGGGCCACATGCTGGTGGTCGGCGGTCCGCAGTCCGGCAAGTCCACCCTGATGCGCACGCTGGTCGCGTCGTTCGCACTCACCCACACCCCGGCCGAGGTCCAGTTCTACGGGCTCGACTTCGGTGGTGGCGGTATGAGCACCGTCGCCGACCTGCCGCATGTGGGCGGGGTGGCCTCGCGCCTGGACCCGGAGAAGGTGCGGCGGACGATCGCGGAGGTGGCCGGGATCCTGGCCCGCCGCGAGGAGTACTTCCGTGCCCAGAACATCGACTCCATCGCGACCTACCGCCGGCAGCGGGCCAACGGGCTGCACGCGGACCAGGGCTGGGGCGATGTCTTCCTGATCGTCGACGGCTGGGCCAACTTCCGGTCCGAGTACGACATCCTGGAGGGTGTGGTCACCGACATCGCCGGACGCGGTCTCGGCTACGGCGTCCACGTCATCATCACCGCCTCCCGCAACATGGAGGTCCGCGCGTCCCTGAAGGACCAGCTGCTCAACCGGCTCGAACTGCGCCTCGGTGACACGATGGACTCCGAGTTCGACCGCAAGGTCGCGGCCAACGTGCCCGTGGGCGTCCCCGGCCGCGGTCAGCTCCCGGAGAAGCTCCATTTCATGGGCGCACAGCCGCGGATCGACGGCGGCAACGACCCCGAGACCATGACGGATGCGACGGCCGACATGGTGCGCGCCTCGGGCGCCGCCTGGACCGGCGCGCAGGCTCCCCGGGTCCGGCTGCTGCCGCGACGGCTGCGGGCGGACGAGCTCCCCAAGGGGTTCGAGCAGCCACAGCACGGCATCGCGATCGGTATCGACGAGACCAACCTGGAACCGGTCTTCGTCGACTTCGAGACCGACCCGTTCTTCCTGGTCTTCGGTGAGAGCGAATCGGGCAAGACCGCGCTGCTGCGCCTGATGGCGAAGCAGATCACCGAGCGGTACAGCCCGGACGAGGCCAAGATCGTGGTCGGCGACTACCGCCGCTCACTGCTCGGGGCCATCCCGGATTCGCATCTGCTGGAGTACGCGCCGATCGCCTCGGCCCTGGAGCTCCACGCCAACGCGCTGAACGGGCTGATGGAGCGGCGTGCCCCGAAGCCGGACATCACCCCGCAGCAACTGCGCGACCGCAGCTGGTGGAGCGGACCCCAGTTCTTCGTGATCATCGACGACTACGAACTGGTCTCCACCAGCAGCGGCAATCCGCTCGCCGTACTCACGGAGAACCTCCCCTTCGCGCGGGACGTGGGGATGCGCTTCATCATCGCGCGCAGTTCCGCGGGTTCCTCACGCTCGATGTTCGAGTCCTTCATGCAGCGGGTGAAGGAACTCGGCGCCCAGGGCATGGTGTTGTCCGGCGATCCGAGCGAAGGCGACATCCTGGGCGGCGTCCGGCCCCGGCCGATGCCTCCGGGCCGCGGTTTCTTCGTCTCCCGTAAGCGTGGAATCCCGCTGACCCAATTGGGATGGTTGCCCGACCAGTAACGATCCCCCGTAACAGTCATGTAAGAGCGATATCAAACAGGGTTCACCGAACCGCACATCCTTGTTACTCTCGGCGCCACATCAAGGATGTGTCGGTTCGTCAGCATGTCCCTTCCCCCGGCGACGGGCCGGCGGCCATGAAGACGGCCGCCCTCCATCATCGTGCAGCTCTGCACCTTGAGGCCCATCACGGGGGAACCATGACCTTCGACAAAGAGTGGGGCGAACTCCGCGCCAGCGCGGCCGCAGAACAGCAGACCGCCCATACGCGGCTCAATCAGACCGATCCTCCCGGCCCGCTGATTCCCGGGCTTCCCGACTTCTCCACCTCGTCCTCCAAGAAGAAGGCGGCGGTGAAGGCGCTGGAGGACCACGTCCAGCCCGAGACGAAGGCCGCCGGCGAATATCCCGACACGGCCTCGGAGACGGCGCAGAAGGAATTCAAGGACTGGGCCACGGGATCCGCCATCACCGACGCGCTGAAAGGGTGGCACGCATCGGTCAAGGCGCTCCAGGACCGGCTCGCGGCCGAGAAGGTGGCACTGAGCACGGCCCGTAAGTCCTTTCTCCTCCAGGACCAGGCCAACGGCGGTCTGTTCCTTCCCCTCCTCCCTGATCAGGACGGAAAGTACCCGGCGAACACGCCGTACTCGTCCGGCATTTCGCAGTACGGGGTGAAGTAAGTGCTCACGTATCACGACGTCATGAACACGGACTTCACCGTCCTCGAGAAGGCCGCCAAACACTGGGACGAGGCGGCCAAGAAGTTCGAGACGGCCCAGGGGTCCTACAACTCCGGAGTACGGCCCGTCGGCCTCGGCGGAACCTGGAACGGTGCTGCCGCCTCGGTCGCCCTGCCCACGATGGCCGTGACCTACGACCAGTTCCTCGCCGCGCCGAAGGAGGCGCGGGCGATCGCCTCCCTGCTGCGTGACGCACATGACCAGTTCGTCCGGTTGCGCTCCGACCTGACGTCGGTGGTCGCGGAGGCCAAGAAGGCCGGAATGGCCGTCAGCGGCGACGGTCTGGCGCGCTACGACTTCAGCGACTGCACGGAGCAGGAGAAGTTCTCCATCCAGCACGACCCGGAGCTGAAGGACACCGTGGCGGCCTGGAACCAGCGCATCTCCCAGGCCGTGAAGGCGGTCGACGACGCCGACCAGGGAGCCAAGCTGGCGCTCAAGGCGGCCGTCGAGCACCCCGACAAGCCCGGCACGGTGAACGGCTTCAACGCCGGCGCCCAGGGCGACATCGAGAAGGCCGAGGCCAAGGAAGCCACCGACCTGTCCAAGAAGCTGGCCAAGGACGGCAAGCTCAGCGCCCAGGACATGGAGGAGATGCACCGGCTCTTCCGTGACAACCAGGACCAGAAGGCGTTCAGCCAGACCTTCCTGGCGGGGCTGGGCCCCGAGGAGACCGCCAAGATCAACTACAAGCTCAGCGGTCTCGCCCACGGTGACGCCAAGCAGGACATCCTCTCCGTCCAGCAGGGCATGGCCATGAGCATCGCCAGCGCCACCAAGAACCCCCAGGACCCCTTCTACGCCTCCTGGCGCAAGGGCCTGAAGGACATGGGCGACAACCGCGTCAACGACAGCAAGACCAACCCCCTCTACGGCTACCAGTCGTTCGTGGACCTGATGACGCACGGCAAGGGGTACGGCAAGCAGTTCTACAAGGACCTCGGCGACGACATCATCGCCACCGAGAAGGACCACCCCGACATCTGGACCAAGTGGGGCGCCGGACACGACGGCATCGCCACCGATCCGCTCGACAACATGCTCGACATCATGAGCAAGCAGCCCGACGCGGCCACCGACTTCTTCCAGCGGGACGCGGACGGCAAGAACGAGCGCATGCAGTATCTGCTCAAGGACCGCGACTGGCCCAAGTCGGCCACCGCGACCGGCTACGGCCTCCACACCATGGACCTCTTCGAGTCCCGGATAGGTCTGGGCAACGCCCTGGAAGCGGCCGCCACCGGCGATCTCCCGGGCTCCCAGCACGCCCTCGGCGGCCACACCGAGGCCGAGGCCCGGGTCATGCAGGACACCATCACCATCCTCAACCAGGGCGACAAGGGCGACTCGCCCCCGGCCAACCTCCGGGGCAACCTGGGCCGGATGCTCCAGGACTACACACCGGACACCCACGAGATCCTGGGCGGCACCAACCCCGAGTACACCCAGCTCCACAAGGGCGACATATGGAAGGACGACAAGGGCGTCCACATGGACGTCTCCCAGGAACACCTGATCCGGCTGATGCGGGGCGTCGCCGACGATCCCGCCGCCTACTCGGCGATGTACCAGGCCGAACGTCAGTACGCGGCGGACTCGCTGGTCAGGACGCCCTTCGCCAACGAGGACGCTCGCAACCACGCGGTCAAGGACACCGCCACGATCTACGGTTCGTACGACGCGATCAGTTCCGATGTCATCTTCGACAAACGGGACAAGGGCGTCCAGTGGGCGCGTGACGTCAACCACCACGTCAACTCGTCGATCGGCGCGGTCCTCAACTTCGTGCCCGAGAAGTCGATCCCGGCCGTCGACGCCGGTCTCCGTCTCGTCGACTTCGCGATGTACGACTGGACCAAGGAACAGATCGCCGAGGCGAACGCGGCCGCGAACCATGACAACCGGCAGCACTTCACGGTCGGGCGAGGCCAGGTCGACAACCTCGTCTGGCAGTGGGGCGGCCAGCACGGCCACGGCCCGGACGCCGGCGACTACATGATGCGGGAACTCATCAACGACAGTCACGGGGCGCACGAGGACGGCCGCAATCAGGCGTACGTGTACCTCGACCGGGACAAGTAGCAGTCAACCAAGACGAATGGGGTGGACGACCGTTACCGGTCGTCCACCCCATTCGTGGGTGGTGTCACTGTCAGAACGAGATGTCTTTGAAGAGGTTCGCGTTCTTCTTGTCCGTGGAGTGGTAGTCCATCTTGCCCCTGCGGACCTTGGTCGCGACCTCCTTCAAGGTGGTCTCGATGTGGTTGGCCCGCACATTGAACTGCTTCTCGGCGGCCAGCATCATCTCGTGCGCCTCGCCCTCCCAGCCGGCGGTCACCTTCTTGACCGCGGCGAGGATGTCGTCGATCTGCTTGCGCACCGCTGCCGCACCGCGCTCGATGTCACCGGCCGTGTCATCGAGCGAGTTGTACGTGACCTTGATGTCCATAGGGTCGCCGGACATTCATGCCCCCATTCCTGATGAAGTCTTGATCGTGCCCAAAGTCCTTGCGTCCGTCTCCATGCCGGGCGCCCGTGTCGCGCCCGGCCGGATCAGAACCCGTCGACCTTGCTGTGAGAGAGCCCGTCCGCGCCGTGACCAAGGTTGCCGCCCGCCTTGGCGCCGTTCACGTCGATCTTGTTCAGCTCGGCGGCGATCTCACCGTCGTTCGCACCGCTGGACCGGTGGGTGAGCTCCACCGCCTCGTGAATCCTGACGATCAACTGGCGCAGCGCCTCGTGGTCCTCGTTCAACGAGGTCTGCACCTGCTTGAACTTCGCGGCACCCGTACCGGTCCACGCCGACTCGACTGTGGCGACGGCGTTGATCAGGGTGCGCAGGTTCGTGGAGAGACCCTGGCTGACGAGACCGAGGTCGGACTCGAATGTCTTGAATGCTGCGTCACTAATCCGCTGAGAGCCGGACATGTTCCACCTTCCCCCATGAAGTGTTGGTGAGTCGGGATGGGTTTCCGATTCAACTCACCACTCAATTCCTACATTTCGTAGGCCGTACTGGCAACCCCTCGCCTTTTACCTAAGCCGTCACAATGCGCTATTTCGGCGCCTCATCACAGCGAAGGCGGCTGCACCCCCGACCACAACGGCGGCACCGGCTCCCAAAGCGATCCACAGCGTGGTGTTCCCACCGTTGTCGCCATCGCTCGCCTTGGTCTCCTTATCGGGCTTCTGGGCATCCTGCTCGCCCTGCTTCCCCGAGTCCGAACCGGATGACTGCTGTTGTGATCCAGCGTCCGAGGACTTAGACGCAGAAGGGGAGGGGTTTGGTTTCGTCGCGCCCTCACGGGCGAGCAACGGATTGGTATTGGCCGGACCCGGATCGCCCTCACCGTCAAGGAGGACCTTACGGGGGCGAACGGATCCGTATCCGACATAACTGCTCGGGATATCGCCGGTCTTCGGCTTCGCTGCCGTCTGCATCATGACCCGGAGGACCTGGTTGTTGGTCCACTTGGGGTGCTTGGCCCAGATGAGGGCGGCGGAGGCGGAGGCGAGGGCGGTGGCTTGGCTGGTGCCTTGCCCCTTGCAGGTGCCTTCGGATTTCGTGCAGTGTTCAGCGATGTCTTGCCCGAGAGCTACCAGCCCGACGCTGTCGTTGCTCGTAGAGAACTTGCCAGCCTTACCGGTTCTATCGATGGCCCCAACACCCACAACGCCAGTGAGGGCGGCAGGGTACGAGGAGAGATTTTTCCCATCACCGTCGTTACCCGTCGCCGCGAAAACCAAGCTCCCCTTCTTCAGAGCATAGTTCACCGCCGCCTGAGTCTTGCTGAAGTATTCACGAGGTCCCACGGCCCCGATCGAGATATTCAGAACCCGCGCACCGTGATCAACTGCATAGCGAATCCCCTTCGCCAGCACTGACCCCGCGGATTCCACCCGCTGATCGATCTTCATGACTTTGACAGGAAGGATCTTGGTTTCGGGGGCCAAGCCCTGAATTCCGCCATCAGCTCCGGTGCCTGCGATGATCCCTGCCATGTTCGACCCATGCCCACTGGGGTCCTGATGAGGATCCGTCGCCTTCCGGGAGGCATCGGTCCCCTTCATCACTTGACCGCGCAGTTCGGGAAGCGAGGCATTGACACCAGAGTCGATGACAGCGACCGTGATGCCCTTCCCCTCGCTCACCTTCCACATCTGCTCTGCCTTCATGGCATCCAGGTACCACTGCTGGGACCTGATGTCCTCGGCGACTGCCACTGGTGCAAGGCCGCTCATCGCCACCACACCGGCCCCCAGGATCGCGAGAGCCGACAAGGAACGCTGACGCGCTCCGTACTTTCGAAATGGCATGGGTGAGTGTTCTCCTCGGCCTTGCACCAGCAGCTAACGCATCAGTCGATCACCGGCGGGACGGTGTCGCGCCGCCCTCCGGTCCATGTCTCTTCATCTTCCTGAAGGTAGTCGGGCCTGGTTCCGTTCTGGTCCTGCCGGTCACCAGGGCGTGCCGCGCCGGTACGAGGCGGGATCATTCCGGACGTCTGGGCATTGCGTACCAGTCCAGAACCCCCGGGAGTGAACTCGGCCCTTCCCTTGCCCGATGCGCGCGGGCTCCCGGTGACCCCTCCCGACTCGGAGGAGACACGCCGGGCACCCGAGCCACCGGGGCCCTGCGGGCCCCCCGTGACCGGATGCGCGCCGGTCCCCATGGGGCCACGAACCATTCCGCGTTCTTCACCCACAACCGTGGTCCGCGGCAAACGCTGACCGTTCGCCGGTCCCTTTCCATTCGGACGGTCGACGATGCCACCACGCTCGGAGGCGAGGCGTCGTCCGGGAGGAGTGGTTCCAGGCGTAGTCGGGTTGGTGTTCACGGGGTGGTATCCCCCGCCCGTCATGTTCCGCCCCATCAGAGGTCGCTCTTCCCCGACCACAGGGTTCTGCGGAAGCCGGGGAACAGGTCCCTTGGGGTTCGGACGGGACAGACCGGTGATGCCATCCTGCGGTCCGACACGAGGCGGGATGATCGGCCGCCCACCCGTCGTCGGCCCGGGAGGCGTTCCGAAAGGCCCTCGAATGGGAGGGGCCGGGGGCCCGCCCCGCAGAGTCGGGGGAACGTTCGGGATGCGGCTGGTTCCCGGAGGTACGGTACGCCCCGGAGGCAGGGTACGACCCGGTGGCAGGGTACGACCGGTCGCCGGCAGCACAGGACCGGGAGTCGGGAAGGGTCCCGGCCCGGGGGTGCGCTGTTCCGGTCCGACGGGCGGTGTCGAGGGAAGGCTCGGCCGGTCGACGCGATCGACCGGCGGTGCGGTCGTCGTGGAGTCGATGTTCGTGCCCGTCACCGGAGGAGCGGTCGCACCGACTCCCGACCCGACCTCGCCGTCGGGACCGGCACCCGGATGACGGATCGGTGTGACGCTCCCATCGCCGGAAGCGTGGGGAGCACTGGTGAAGGACCTCGGAGAATCCGCTCGCCCCTCCCCTGACACAGCAGTGGCAGAAGCGGGTCCGACGCCTACAGGTGTCTCGCTGTCGCCATGTCCACTGTACGCAGGTGGCAGTGTCGGAAAGTTCGGCGCCTCCAGCTTCGACATGTCCGAGTGAGAGGTCCGGTAGTAGGAGTCCAACCGGTCCATCGCCTTGAGGGCTTCCTGGCGGTCGCGCTCCTCCGTCTTCTCCTGCGCAGGAGAAAGATCCTTGGTGTCGAGCTTCCCTGGGGTGTCGATGACTTTCTGAGTCTCGATCAGGGCCTGGCCGGCCGAGCTCAGATTGAGGCCGACGAGCAGGGTGTAGTCGGCCATGCGGCGAGTCTGGTTGGCCAGCTTCTTGCCCCACTCCCGGTACGCCTGGGCACCTTCACCCTCCCAGTCCGCCGCATGAGCGTGGGCCGCCAACTCGTCCGCGAGCTCGTTGAGAGGCGTGAAGGCGTCACCCAGTGCGGTCCCCACGTCCGTGAGCTGGGACGGCTTAGCGGTAGCGATCATGTTGAACAGGTCCGCGCGGCTGAGGCCGTCAAATTTACCCGGAGCCATCTACTTCTTCCCCCTCACGCGCCGCCGCCCTCGACTTCGTCATCCCCGTGCTTCCCGCCGTCACCGTGCTTGGGAGCCTCGGGATCGCGGTAGTACTTCTCCGTCCGTTCCGCGATCTCGCGCAACCGAGCCCGATGTACGCGGCGCAGTTCACGGGCCTCTTCGGTGTCCGTGTTGATGTAGTTCTTATCAGCCTGGAGAGCCATCAGACCGAACGCCTCGAGCTGGTCGTTGAAGGTCTGCCACATCGTGGTCAGGTCTGCGTGGATCTTCTCGTACAGGTTGGCCAGGTCGTCGGCGGACGTGAACTCGCGACCTGAGCCATAGGCGTCCCGAGTGATGGACTGCTCCGCGATCTTCTGCTTCGCGGCAGGAGTCTTCTCGAGCTCGGTCAGCACCTTCTCAATCCGTGCGTTGAGCTTGGTGAGCGCCTCTGACTTCTTGACCAGCCTCTTGCCGAATGGCGTCTGAGGCACATCCCCCGGCTCTAGTGGCCTCACCGTGATCCTCCCCGTTCCCCGTATGACACCAACGATGTCCTACGCCACTCTAGCCACTCGACCTGGACACCCCAACTCCCAAGTAGCGCAGTTCACTCGACAGTTCCGTAACAGTCCCCCGCCCCGGCGAACGTTACCGAGCAGACCACATCCGGGCCTGAGTACGCATACCTATTTCGCGGCCCGGCGACGCCTCCGTTCGTTGAGGACGGTCGCGAGGCCCGCGGTGACGGCGACGAGGACGGCGGCGCCGCCGAGGACGTAGGTGGCCAGGCGTTCCTTGCGTTCCTGGGGGGTCTCGCCGACCGTCAGGGGGGCGGCGTCCGGGGAGTCGACGTCGGCGTCGGCGCCCTTGTCGAGGGTGACGCGGTCGATCGCCTCCTCGTCCTCGGTGAGGGCACGGACCGGGTCGACCACACCCCAACCCACCCTCGAGTCACGGCCGTTGATTGAACGCTCCGCAGTCTGCTCGATCTGGGCGACGACCTGGTTCTGCTGCCAGTCGGGGTGCTTTGCCCGGATCAGGGCGGCGACGCCCGCGACGTAGGGGGCGGAGAAGCTGGTGCCGTTGTCGACGCATTGGCCGCCCTTGGGGACGGTGGAGACCATTTCGACGCCGGGGGCCGCCACGTCGACGAAGTCGCCGGACTGGGAGAACGCCGCGCGCTCGTTGTTGCGGTCCGAGGCGCCTACGGCGAGGACACCGTCGTAGGCCGCGGGATAGGTCCTGCGGAGCTTTCCGTCGACGCCGTCGTTCCCGGCGGAGGCGACCACGACCACATTGTTCTTCAGGGCGTTCTCGACGGCGCGTTGCAGATTGTTGTTGGCCAGGAGCGGCTTTGCGGTGTCCTGGGAGATATTGATGACCTGGGCATGCGCGGCGACCGCCTTGTCGATCGCGGTGGCCATGGTGTCGGTGGTCCCGGATCCCTTTTCGTCGTTCTGGCGAATCGGAATGATCCGCGCTTCGGGGGCGATTCCCACGAATCCGGTATCGGGATGGGGACGGGCGGCGATGATGCCCGCGACCTTGGTGCCGTGGCCGACGAGGTCGTCGGTGCCGTCGCCCTTCTTCCCCTTCTCCATTCCCTCCTCGCCCCCTGCCTCCTCCTTCTTCTTCCTCTTCTTGCGAGGGGGGAGGACCTCCGTGCCGAGTTCGGCGTCGACGGCTTCCTTCAACTGGTCGTTGGAGTTGTCCACGCCGGTGTCGATGACCGCGACCCGTACCGGACGGCCGTCCTTGCCCTTGCCCTTGGTGTCCTGCCACAGCTGGTCGAGCATGACCCGCTGGAGCGACCAGGGGGTGCCCTTGATGGGTTTGGCCGGATAGGTGCACTCGCCGTTGCCGGCCAGCGACATGACCGCGGCCGGGGAGGGCATGAGAGGGCCGCTCGCGGCGGAGAGTGCCGTGAGGGAGGCCGCGGCCGTCAGGGCCAGGGAGCGGGTGACGCGCCCGTCGCGTCGCTGGGAATTCCTCATGGTCTCAGGACCCCTGCGGCTGCCGGGCGCTGTTCTTGTCCAGCCGCGGCCCACGTGGCAGGAACTCGGACCAGGTGTCGGGCACCGGCACCGGATCGACCTCCTTGTAGCCGAGCCGCTGCTTGGCCTCCTCGGTGCTCTGCTGGGCCGCGCCGGCCGTGGACTCGGCGTCCGCTTCGGCGCCGATCTTCGACTTGCGGGCGTCGCTGTCGTTGTTGGTCTGCACGGAGTAGCGCAGACCGGTGTCGGTCACCAGGAACACCAGGCCGTCCTTGGCCTGGTGGCCCTTGAGCTGGCGGAAGAGGACCCCCGAGCCGGGGGTGACGTAGGCGCTGGTGGCACCGTCCGGGATGGTGGCCGGGAAGTCGCGGCCCGCCCAGGTGGCCTGCTCGGGGACGCCCTTTCCGCTGACACCGCGCAGGATGCTGCAGCTGGTGTCACGGGCGCCGCTGCCGAGCTCGGGGTCGACGGAGTTGGCCTGCTCGGGGATTTCCGCGGGCCACTTGTACGCGCCGTAGAACTCCTCGCCGTCCGAGGTGAAGGTCGCCGCGTTCACCTCGTGCGCATGACCCTTCTGGCCCATGTCGATCAGATCCCTGCTGTTGAGCAGCAGCTTGGCGACGAACTCCGATACGCGCTGGACCTTGCCCCGGAGCACCACGTAGTTCTGGGTGACGCTGCCGGTGGTCGCCTCGAGGACCATGCCGACCTTGTTGGCCTTGGCGCCGAGGCTGGGCACCCCGGCATCGGCGCCGATCGTGCCCGGGATCTCGGGGAAGGTGATGGGCTTGCCCTCGCGGAAGGTGCGCAGCCAGTCGTCGGTCACCCGCTGGGGCTTGTCACCGTCGTGGAAGACGGTGCGCAGCATCAGGTTGTAGTCGGACGGGGAGGTCTTCCTGAGGTCCCCGCCGCCGATGAGGTACTTGGTGCCCTTCGGGTCGATGACATAGCGGTCACCGGCCTTGTTTTCCACATAGAGGGCCTGACCGCTGTGCAGCGCCTGCGAGCCGTGCAGTTTCTTCAGCTTGGGGTCGCGCTCGGAGAAGACGAAGGCAGCTTTCTGAGTGGTCTTCCCGTTCCCGCCCGGCTGGACGCAGACCGCCCATTCCTTCTGCTTCATCGCCTCGTCGGCCGGGGGCAGCCGGTCCGGAGCGTAGGGAATGCCGATGGTCGGGCCGCGCGGGATGTGGCCGTTGTCGAGTTCCGACTCCTTCACCTTGACGATGCTCGACTTGTCCGGGTCGAGCAGCAGTTTGGCGGAGGCGAAATTGAGGACGGGGTGGAGCTGGACCTTCCCGTCGGTCTTGAGCACGACGTAGCGGGTGGTCGAGTCACTGCCGACGACGACGTGCGCGGCGACGTCGTCCCAGCCCTTGGGGGCCACCGGTTTGAACATGCCCCAGGCGCCGAATCCGGCGAGGATCAGGGCGCCGACCACCACCCCGGGGAGCACCGCGCGCAGCGGGCGCGGAGCACCTTCCTCGGTGCCGCTCGGTGTCGGTTGCAAGAACGCGGCGACTGTCCGCTTCTTCGCAAAGATGTAGGCGTTGAGTTCATCCCGCCGTGATGCCATGGTTAGCCGCTTCTCCCCGCTTTTCGGCCTCGGTAGTCAGGTGGCCTGCCCTCGGACCGGGTCTCGTACCGACCCTCTACTATGCCGGTAGTCAATTGACTCATGGTGCTCGGGGACACTCGTGGGGAAGACCAACGACCGAGCCGCCTGGGCAGGTTTCGGACTGTAAGGGGCTGACGGGGATGGCTGCCGCAACGCGCGCACGTACCGCGAGGAGCGCGTCCGGCCGACGCACACCGAGCGGATCCGGTGCGCCGAACCCCGCCCCGGCTGCCCCGGCCGCGGGCACCGCCGCGGTTTCGGTGACACCGCGTCCGCTGACCCGGCCCGGCAGCTTCGGCCCGCTGCGGCTGCAGCAGCTGGTCCTCATCGAGGTGGCCGCGGCCCTCGTACTGGTGGCCTGGGTCATCGATGAACTGATGCTCGTCCCGGCGGCGGTCGTCGGCGTGGTGCTGGTGCTGCTGGCCGTGGTCAGCCGCCACCAGCAGCCCATCCCGGAGTGGCTGAGCACGGCGCTCGCGCTGCGCGGCCGCAGGCGGCGGGCGGCGCAGCCGGTCGACGCGGGCACCGACCCGGGCTTCACCCCCGTCGTCGAATGCGAACCCGCCCTGCGGACGTACACCTACACCGACCGTGAGCGCCGCGCGGTGGGCATGGTCGGTGACGGTACCTTCCTGACCGCCGTCCTCCAGGTGGAGGCGGTGGACGCGCCGCTGCGTCCGCAGCGCGCCCAGCGCCCGCTGCCGCTCGCGCTGCTGCGTGACGCCCTGGACGTGGACGGGATCCTGCTGGAGTCGGTGCAGGTCGTGCAGCACGCGATGACCGCGCCCGCGCCCCATCTGCCCGCGCAGGCGGTGGCGGTGCGCAACTACGGACCGCTCCAGGAGCACACCGGCGCACCGTCCACCCGGCTGACCTGGGTGGCGTTGAAGTTCGACCCGGAGCTGTGCCCGGAGGCCGTGGAGGCGCGCGGCGGCGGTCTGGAGGGTGCGCAGCGGTGTGTGCTGCGGACGGCCGACCAGCTCGCGAGCCGGTTGCAGGGGGCCGGGTTCGGAGTGACGCTGCTGACGGAGGAGGCGCTGACCGCGGCCATCTCCACGGCGGCGAGCGTCAATCCGATGGCGACCGCCCAGGCCCGGCAGACCAACACCCTCTCGCGGCGCACCGTGGAGAGCTCCCGCACCTGGCGCTGCGACGACCGCTGGCACACCAGCTACTGGGTGGGCCGCTGGCCGCAGATGGGGCCGGGCGCCGCCCCGCTCCCCCAGCTCGCCGCGCTGCTGACCTCGCTGCCCGCGCTGGCCACGACCCTGAGTCTGACCCTGCGCCGTGGTGGCACCCAGGGCGGACGGCACGCCCCGACGGTGAGCGGCCATCTGCGGATCACCGGCCGCAGCGCCGATGAACTGGTGGAGATACGGCGCGAGTTGCAGCGCACCGCGCGCGGGGCGCGGGTCGGTCTCGTCCGGCTGGACCGCGAGCAGGTGCCCGGTGTCCTCGCCACTCTGCCCCTGGGAGGGACCCACTGATGGCCACGCCGACGACCTACGGAACCCCCGCCCCCTCCAGCACCCCCGCTCCCGGCGGCCCGGGCGCTCCGGCGGCCGCGCCCGCTCCGCGCAGGATGCGGCGCGGCTTCGGGCTGATCGGGCCCCGGCGGCAGCCGCATGAGCTGTCCCCGGAGCAGTTCGACGCACTGGCGCTGCCGATCGGCGACGACGGAGTGGTGATCGGCATCGGCGCCCGTGACCAGCCCGCGGTGCTCGGTCTGCATCGTCCGACGCCGTTCAACATCCTGCTGGTCGGTGGGTTGTGGACGGCACAGGTCATCGGATTGCGCGCGGTGGCCACGGGCGCGCGGGTCACCGTCGAGACCGGCCGCCGTCAGATGTGGACCGCGCTGACCCAGGCGGCGAACGGCGGCCACGAGAGCATCACCCTCCACGACGTGGGCCGGGTGCCGCCGCAGGGGGCGTCGATCGGCAGTCCGGTGCTGGTGATCCGTGACGCGGGCATGCGGCCGCCGCGCGGCCGGGTGTCCGCCGCCCCCTGGCAGTCGGTGATGACGCTGCTGCCCTATCTGAGCCCGGTCGCGCCGCGGCTGATGGAGAACGCCGACCTGGTCGGTGTGCAGCGGGTCTCCCCCGACGAGGCCGACCAGGTCGGGAAGATCATGGGGCTGCCCGCCACGGACGTCGAGTCGCTCTCCACACTGCCGGACGGCGTCACACTGTGGTGCAACCGCCGCTCGCGGCTCTACGTGGCCACGCACGCCACGGACGTGGAGACCGGGCTGCTGGGCGGACCGCGCCGGATGGACTGACGCCGCGGCTGACACCGCGTCGGTTCACTGCGCGTTCCGTCGCGGTGGTTCTCCGTGTTCGATTGCCGCCGCACGCGGGGTGGATCAGACTTGTCACCGTCGGGCGGACGGATGTCCGCGGTACGTGAAGGGAATCTCCACCGATGGCTGACGCCAAAGAGAAGGCCGAGCTGTACGCCCTGGACATCTCGGATGTCGAGTGGCTCAGTGCGCCTGGCAGCACCTCAGAGGACCGGGTGGAGATCGCCTACCTGCCGAACGGGGCAGTGGCGATGAGGAGTTCCGCCGATCCCGGGACGGTGCTGCGCTACACGGAGGCCGAGTGGCGCGCCTTCGTCCTGGGCGCGCGGGACGGCGAGTTCGACCTGCGCTGAGGAGTACGGCGGAGGGGGGGGAACCAAAAAGGGGTTGCCCCCCCCCGTTTTTTCTTCCCCCCAGGGGCAGTTCACGCCCCCCCCAGCCCCGAAAACCCTCATCGGATCCCCCTCTAC
>NZ_JBWKKP010000041.1:0-40521 GCF_056431485.1 Streptomyces sp. NPDC045899 | reverse complement strand
ACGGGTGGTTTCCTGGACACCGGCACCATGGATGCCGGGTACTGGTACCGGAATCTGCGTGGCCAGGTCGGCTTCGAACCCGCCGTCCGCGCCCTGATCGACCACGGCGCCGGGTGCTTCCTGGAGATGTCTCCGCACCCCGTGCTCGCCATGGCCGTGGAGCAGACCGTCACCGCTCACGGTCCGGCGGGCCGTGTCGGCGTGGTCGGCTCCCTGCGCCGCGACGAAGGCGGCCTCGCCCGCTTCCTGCTCTCGCTGGGCGAGGCGCACACCGCGGGTGTGAAGACCGACTGGGCTGCCTGCTTCGCCGACTCCGGCGCCCGCCGTGTCCCCCTGCCCACCTACGCCTTCCAGCACAAGCGCTACTGGCTGGACGCCACCGGTCTCGCCGACGCCACGGCGGCCGGTCTCGGCCGGGTCGAACACCCCGTCCTCGCCGCCGCCGTGCGGGTGGGCGACCGCGACGAGTGGGTGCTCACCGGCCGGGTCTCCCAGCAGGGACAGCCGTGGACCCGTGACCACGCGCTGTTCGGCACGGTCACTCTGCCCGGCGCCGCGCTGATGGAACTGGTCCTGTCCGCGGCCCGCCACGTGGGCTGCGACCTGGTCGAGGAACTCACCCTCGACACACCGCTCGCACTCGCCGACGACACCGACGTACCGGTGCAGATCACGCTCGGTCCGGCCGACGCCGACGGCCGCCGTGAGGTGGCCGTCTACTCGCGGACGGACGACGACGAGCAGTCCGCCGACCCCGTCCTGCACGCGCGCGGCCGGATCGCCCCCGACGCCGAGCCCCGCTCCGCCCGGCTGGGCGAGTGGCCTCCCGCCGAGGCAGAGGCGATGTCGGTGGACACCCTGTACACCACCCTGGCCGAACTCGGCCTCGACTGCGGCCCGCTGCTCCAGTGCGCGCAGTCGGCGTGGACCGTCGACGGTGAGGTGTACGCCGAACTCGCGCTGCCCGACGGCACCGAGCCCGGCGGCTTCGCCCTCCACCCCGCCCTGCTGGAGTCCGCGCTGCACACCGCGCCCCGGCCCTCCGCCGACAAGGCACCGTCGGTGGCGTCCTGGTCGGGTGTGCGGCTCGTGGGCGACAGGGTCGCGCGGGCCCGTACGCGGATCGTCCCGCTCGGCGAGGGCGCGGTGCGGCTCGACGTCTTCGACGCCGAGGGCGCTCCCGTGGCACATATCGACCGGATCGTCGTACGGGCCGCCGACCCGGCCCGGTTCGGGGAGCTGCGCCGTGGTCAGAACGCACTGTTCCGGCTGGACTGGACGCCCGTCACGGCCGGCGCGGCCAAGCCGGTGCGGCTGGCCGCTCTGGGCCAGGTCGGCGGGACCGGCGGGGCGGCCGAGCGTCACCATGACCTCGCCGCGCTCGAAACAGCCGTCGCGGAGGGCGCACCCGTCCCGCAGACGGTGCTGACCACGATCGACACCCCCGCCGGGGAGACCCCCGCGGCGGTGCGCGAGGCCGCCGTACGGGCAGCGACCCTGGTGCGGCGCTGGCTGGCCGCCGAATCGCTGGGCGAGGCCACGCTGATCCTGGTCACCCGTGGCGCGGTGGCCGTCGCGGACGAGGCTCCCGATGCCGCGCAGGCAGCGGTGTGGGGTGTCCTCCGCGCCGCACAGTCCGAACGCCCCGGCCGCTTCCAGCTGGTGGACCTGGTGGACGCCGACGGGGAGCCGGAGTGGGGCGCGCTGCACGGCCTCGGCGAACCGCAGCTGGCCGTGCGCGAGGGCAAGGCGCTGGCCCCCCGGCTGGCCCGGGTGTCCGGCGCGGCCGCGGACCGCCCTCGGCCGCTGGACCCCGACGGCACCGTCCTGCTCACCGGTGGCTTCGGCGCCCCGTTCGCCGAGCGTCTCGTCACCCACCACGGGGCCCGCCACCTGGTGGTGGCCGCCCCCGGCGGTCAGGCCGACAGGCTGACCGCCGAGCTGGTGTACCTCGGCTCGCGGGTGCGCGTCGTGCCCTGCGACGTCACCGACCGCGACCAACTGGCCGCGCTGCTGGGCTCCCTGGAGCACCCGCTGACGGCCGTCGTGCACACCGCGGTGGTGCCCGACGCGGGTCTGATCGAGAACCTCTCCGAGGAACGTCTGGAGACGGTGCTGCGAGCCACCGTGGACACGGCGTGGCAGCTGCACGAACTGACCGCGGACGCGGACCTCTCCGCGTTCGTGACGTTCTCCGCCTTCGAGGGGCTCGTCGGTATCCCGGGCCAGGCGGCCGCCTCGGCGGCCGACGCGGCCCTGGCGGCGCTGGTGAGCGCCCGCCGTTCGGCCGGGCTCCCCGGCACCGCGCTCGCCTGGGGCTTCTGGGCCGACGGCCGCGGCATCGATGAAACCGGTGCGGCCGACCCCATGCTCGTCGCGCAGGCCGGAATCCTTCCGCTGACCACCGAGCTCGGACTCGACCTGTTCGACCGCGGTCTCGCCGAGGACGCACCGCTGCTGGCCCCGGTCGAACTGGACCCGGCCGTGCTGCGTGAACAGGCCCGTGCCGGACTGCTGCCCGCCGTCCTGCGCGGCCTCGTCCGGGTCCCCGCCCGGCGTGCCGCGTCCGGCGGCACCCTGGCGCGGCGTCTGGACGGGGTGGCGGAGACGGAGCGCCACGGTGTGGTGCTCGAACTGGTGCGGGCTCAGGTCGCCTCCGTGCTGGGCCATGACTCCGCCGACGAGGTGGACGGTGAACGGGCCTTCAAGGAGCTCGGCTTCGACTCCGTCAGCGCGGTCGAACTGCGCAACCGGCTCTCCCGGAGCACCGGGGTGGCGTTGCCCGCCACCGTCGTCTTCGACCACCCCACCCCCGAGGCCGTCACCCGGCTGCTGCTCCAGCACGTCGACGGCCCGGCGCAGGCCGACCTCCCGGCCGCGCGGAAGCGGCGCGGGGCGGTGGACGAGCCGCTGGCCATCGTCGGCATCGGCTGCCGCTACCCCGGCGGTGTCACCTCCGCCGAGGACCTGTGGCAGCTGGTGGCCGAAGGCCGTGATGTGATCGGTCCGCTGCCGGCCGACCGGGGCTGGGACCTGGAGCGGCTGTACAGCCCGGACGGTGAGCGGGTCGGTACTACCTCCTCCTCCGGCGGCGGGTTCCTCACGGGCATGGGCGACTTCGACGCCGAGTTCTTCGGCATCAGTCCGCGCGAGGCCGTGGCCATGGACCCGCAGCAGCGACTGCTGCTCGAGACCTCCTGGGAGACCCTGGAGCACGCCGGGATCGCCCCGACCTCCCTGCGCGGCACCGACACCGGCGTCTTCGTCGGCATCACCGGCTCCGACTACAGCATGCTCGTGCCCGCCGAGTACGAGGGCTACCGCGTCACCGGCACCATGTCGAGCGTCGCGTCCGGCCGTATCGCCTACACCCTGGGGTTGGAGGGTCCCGCGGTGTCGGTGGAGACGGCCTGCTCCTCCTCCGGTGTCGCGCTGCACATGGCGGCGCAGGCGCTGCGCGCGGGCGAGTGCTCGCTCGCGCTGGCGGGCGGCGTCACGTTCATGACGACGCCGATCACCATGACCGAGTTCAGCCGCCAGGGCGCCAACTCCCCGGACGGCCGCTGCCGTGCGTACGCGGCGTCGGCCGACGGGACCGGTTTCTCCGACGGTCTGGGCCTGGTGGTGCTGGAGCGGCTGTCGGACGCCAAGCGCAACGGCCGGAAGATCCTCGGACTGATCCGGGGCACCGCCATCAACCAGGACGGTGCGAGCAACGGTCTGACCGCGCCCCACGGTCCCTCCCAGGAGCGGGTGATCCGGCAGGCGCTGGCGAACGCCGGGCTCTCGCCGTCGGAGGTGGACGCGGTCGAGGGCCATGGCACCGGCACCGTCCTCGGTGACCCGATCGAGGCCCACGCACTGCTCGCCACCTACGGCCAGGAGCGCGACGGGGACCCGCTGTGGCTGGGCTCCATCAAGTCCAACATCGGCCACACCTCGGGCGCGTCCGGTGTCGCCGGACTCATCAAGATGGTGATGGCGATGCGGCACGGACAGCTGCCGCGGACGCTGCACGTGGACGCGCCCTCCCCGCACATCGACTGGGAGGCGGGCGAGGTCGAGCTGCTGACCGAGGCACGGGAGTGGACCAGCACCGGCCGGCCCCGCCGCGCGGGCGTGTCGTCGTTCGGAGTGAGCGGCACCAACGCGCACATCATCGTCGAGGAGGCGCCGGGCGCGGACGAGACCCCGGCCGCCGCGGCCGGCACCACCGCGGCTCCCGCCGTCCCGGTCCTGCTCTCCGCGCGCACCGAGGCGGCCGTACGCGCCCAGGCCGAGCGCCTGCGGCGGCATCTGGTGGCCGACCCCGGGCTCTCCCCGCTCGACATCGGGCACTCCCAGCTGACCTCGCGGGCGGCCCTGGAGCACCACGCGGTGCTGGTGGCCGCCGACCGTGAGGAACTGGTCGGCGAACTGGCCGCGTTCGCCGTCGGTGAGGTCACCGAGCGGACCGCTCACGGCCGTCCCGCCACCACCGGCGCCAAACCGGTGTTCGTGTTCCCGGGCCAGGGTGCCCAGTGGGAGGGCATGGCCGTCGAACTGCTCGACACCTCACCGGTGTTCGCGGCCGAGATCGCCGACTGTGGCGCGGCGCTCTCGGAGTTCGTCGACTGGCGCCTGGAGGATGTGCTGCGGGGTGCGCCGGACGCGCCCTCCCTGAAGCGGGTCGACGTGGTCCAGCCCGCGCTGTTCGCCGTGATGGTGGGGCTGGCGGCGCTGTGGCGCTCCCACGGTGTCGAGCCGTCCGCGGTGGTCGGCCACTCGCAGGGCGAGATCGCCGCCGCCTACGTGGCCGGTGGTCTGTCGCTGCGCGACGCGGCCCGCATCATCGCCGTCCGCAGCCGGATCGCCCACGAACAGCTGATGGACACCGGCTGCCTGGCGTCGCTCGCCGTGCCGGTGGAGCGGGTCGAGGAGTTGATCGCGCCCTACGACGGCCGGATCACCGTGGCGGCCGTGAACGGTCCCGCGGCGGTCATCGTCGCCGGCGACCTGGACGCGATCGCCACCCTGGTGGAGCGCTGCGACCGTGAGGACATCCGGGCCAAGCGGGTCCCGGCCACCTTCGCCTCGCACTCACCGCATGTGGAAGTGGCCCGCGACGAGATGCTGGAGGCGCTCGCCCCGGTCGAGCCGCGCGGCGGGAACGTCCCGCTGTACTCCACCTCGCTCGGCGCGTTCGTCGACACCGCCACCATGGACGCCGCGTACTGGTACGGCAACCTGCGCAACCCGGTCGGCTTCGAGCCCGCGATCCGCGCGCTCACCGAGCACGGCACCGGATGCTTCCTGGAGATGTCCCCGCACCCGGTGCTGGGCGTGGCGATGGAGGAGACCGTCGCCGCCACCGGTGCGAGCCGCGTCGGTGTCGTCGGCTCGCTGCGGCGCCACCACGGCGGGATGAAGCGGTTCCTGCTCTCCCTCGCCGAGGCGCATATCGCCGGGGTGAAGGTCGACTGGGCCGCCTGCTTCGCCGGTTCCGGCGCCCGGCGGGTGCCGCTGCCCACATACGCCTTCCAGCGCAAGCGGTACTGGCCGAGCGTGAGCCGGACCACCGCGGGCGATCCGGCCGCCGCCGGTCTCGGCCGGGTCGAGCACCCGGTCCTCACTGCGGGGATGCAGCTCGCCGACCGGGACGAGTGGGTGCTCACCGGCAGGCTGTCCCATGAGTCCCAGCCCTGGCTGCGCGACCACGCCGCGTTCGGTCTGCCGGTCGCCCCCAACACCACGCTGGTCGAACTGGCGCTGGCAGCGGGCCGCGGGGTCGGGGCGCCGCTGCTCGACGAGATGATGTTCGAGGCGCCGCTGCTGCTGCCGGACGGCGCCGCGTTGCAGATCCAGGCGATCGTGGGCGCCCCCGGCGCCGACGGCCGCCGCCCGGTGGCGGTCCACTCGCGCCAGGACGGTGACCAGCGCGCCGGATCCACCCGCCACTGCACCGGCTGGCTGGCGCCGGACACCGAGCCCGCCGTGGGCTGGGCGGGCCAGTGGCCGCCCGCCGGGGCCGAGCCGGTGCCGGTGGACGGGCTCTACACCGCGCTGGCCGGTCTCGGTCTGGACTGCGGTCCGGCACTGCACGGGGTACGGGCGCTGTGGCGCTCCGGCGGCGAGCTGTACGCCGAGCTCGCGCTGCCCGAGGACCTCGGCGGGGCGGACTTCGGTGTGCATCCGGCGCTGTTCGAATCAGCGCTGCACGCGGGCCAGTCGGGCTTCACGGAGCAGGACACGCCGAGGCTGCCGGTCTCCTGGTCCGGGGTGCGGCTGGCCGCGACCGGTGCCACCGCCGGCCGTGCGCACCTCACCTCCGACGGCGACACGCTGCGGCTCGAGGTGTTCGGCGAGGACGGCGCGCTGGTGCTCGGTGTGGACCGGGTCGCCTTCCACGACGTCGATCCCGCCCATCTCGAGGAGCTGCGCCGCGGGCAGAGCTCGCTGTACCGCGTCGACTGGGCTCCGGTCCAGCCGGGTCGCACCGCCCCGGTGCGGCTGGCCGCGCTGGGCGCGGTGGCCGGGGGAGCGGCGGAGCGCTACACCGATCTGGCCGACCTGGAACGGGCGCTGGCCGGGGGAGCCGCGGTACCACAGGCCGTCCTCACGGTGGTCGGCACATCCACCGGGGAGGGTCCCGCGGCGGTGCGGGGCGCGGCCGACGCGGCCACGGCCCTGGTGCGGCGCTGGGCGGACCACGGTCCGGCCGGTGACGCCGTGCTGGCCGTGGCGACCCGCCGCGCGGTGGCGGTCCGGGACGGAGAGGTCCCCGACCCGGCGCAGGCGGCCGTCTGGGGCGTGCTGCGGGCCGCGCAGTCCGCGCACCCGGGCCGGTTCCTCGTGGTGGATGTGGACGTGGAGGTGGACGGGGACACCGGACCCGCGTGGGACGTGGTCCTCGGCGCCGACGAACCCCAACTCGCGCTCCGGGCAGGTCAGTTCCTGGCACCCCGGCTGGCGCTGGTCCCGGCCGGTGCCACCGGCGGACCCCGATGGGCGGACTCCGGCGGCCCCGTGCTGATCACCGGTGGGACGACCGCCATGGGCGCCTCGCTGGCCCGTCATCTGGCCGCCCACCACGGGGTGCGCGAGCTGCTGTTGCTGGGCCCGTCCGGTGACACCGCGGACGCGCTGGTCGCGGAGCTGGCGGAGCTCGGTGCGCGGGCGCGTGTCGAGACCTGCGGGCCCGACCGGCTGGCCGAGGTGATCGGGTCCCTGGAGCGGCCTCTGGCCGCCGTCGTACACACCGGTGGCGAGCCCGAGGGGCTTGAGCTGGGCCGGCGGCTGCACGCGCTGACCGAACGGACCGGCCTCACCGCCTTCGTGGTGTTCTCCTCGTTCGCCTCCCTCGGGGGCGGCACGGCCCAGGACCCGGCGGCCGACGCGGCCGCCGAAGCGCTGGTGCGCGGGCGCCGCGCGGCCGGACTCACGGGCACCGCCCTGGCGTGGGGCCCGTGGGAGGGCGACCCCGTGTCCCCCGGGACCGCCGGACTGTCCGCCGAGCGCGCGCTGGCGCTGTTCGACCAGGCCCTCGCCACGGACGCCGCCCTGCTGGCCCCGGTCCAGCTCGACCCGGCGGCGCTGCGGGCCCAGGCCCGTGAGCGCACGCTGCCCGCGCTGCTGCGCGGACTGGTCCGGCTGCCCGCCCCGCGCGAGACGGGCGGCGGGTCGCTGGCCCAGCGGCTCGCGGACGTCTCCGAGGCGGACCGCGAACGGGTCGTACTGGAGCTCGTCACGGCCCATGTCGCGGCCGTGCTCGGCCATGACGCCGACGACACGATCGACGTCGAGCGCAGGCTCAAGGAGCTCGGCATGGACTCGATGAGCGCGGTGGGCCTGCGCAACCGGCTCTCGCAGGCCACCGGCCTGCGGCTGCCCGTCTCCTTCGTGTTCGAGCACCCGACTCCGGCGGAGATCGCCCGGCAGCTGCTCAAGCGGGTCGGCTCGGGAGCACCGGACACCGGGGCACCCGAGGCCGCCGGGGAGACCGTCAGCCTGCGGCTCCGGCAGGCCGCCGGCGACGGGACCCTGCCGGAGGCGCTGCGGAGGCTGCTGGACGCCGCGCACACCAGGCCGGTGTTCTCCTCGGCGGCCGAACTGCCCGACGGTGACGGCCGTCTGGCGCAGCTGGCCTCCGGGCCGGGCCGGGTGAAGGTCGTCTGCGTACCGTCCTATGTGTACGTGGTCGGCTCGGGCCAGGAACAGTTCATGCGCCTGGCCGACCGGTTCGAGGGAGTGCGGGACGTCCACGTCTGCTCCTTGCCGGGCTTCGGAACCGGACTCTCCCCGAGGTCCCGGGAGACGGCCGTGGAGGTCCTGGAGGGTGCGATCCGCGCGGCCGTCGGTGACGCCCCGTTCGTTCTGGTCGGCTACTCGATGGGCGGTGTGGTGGCGCGTTCGCTGGCCGAGCGTCTGGAGTCCTCCGGGGCCGCGCTCGCCGGAATCGCCATGATCGACACACTGGCGCTCGACGGCGACGTGGGCGACGAAGGGGATGAGGACGCGACGGGCCGGGTGTTCGCCGGCATGCTGGCGGAGATCCTCACCCAGGAGCGGCGCGCGGTCTCGATCGACGACGCGAGCTGGCTGTCCATGGGCGCCTACCTGCCCCTGTTCACCGGCCACCGGCCGGAGCCGGTGTCGGCCAGGACCCTGATGGTCCGGGCGGCCCGGCCGCTCGGCGGCACGGTGGCGCCGGACGGACCGCGCTGGCAGACCACGGACGATCACGTCGAGGTCGACGCCGACCACTTCGCCCTGATCGAAGCCGCCGCGGCGGATACCGCGGACGCGATCGAAAGGTGGATCGAGGCATGAGGGGCGACGGGTTGCGCCGGGGGATGTCCATCGCGGTCGTCCTCGTCGGGGTGTTCATCTCCGCGGTGGACATGCTGATCGTGAACATCGCCTTCCCCAGCATGCAGGAGTCCTTCTCCTCGGCGAGTCTCACCGATCTGTCATGGGTGATGAGCGCCTACGCGATCACCTTCGCCGCGCTGCTGCTGCCCAGCGGCCGCTGGGCCGACCGGTCCGGGCGCAAGCGGGTCTTCCTGCTGGGCCTCGGGCTGTTCACCGCCGTGTCCGCGGCCTGCGCGGCGGCGCCCGACCTGGAGGTGCTCGTGATCGCGCGGGCCCTCCAGGGCGTGGGCGCCGCGTTGATGGCGCCCAGTTCGCTGGGCCTGCTGCTCGGGCTGTTCCCGCCGTCGCGGCGGGGTGTCGCCATCGGACTGTGGACCGCGGTCGGCGGTGTCGGCTCCGCCGCCGCGCTGCCGCTCGGCGGACTGCTCGCGGAGATCGACTGGCGCTGGGTCTTCGTGGTCAACCTGCCCCTCGGGGCGGCGGCGCTGCTGATCGGCGGCTGGTCGCTGAGCCGGTCCGCCACCGAGGGCGGACCGGTCCCGGACCTGCTCGGTATCGCGGTGCTCGCGGCGTCCGTCGCCGCCATCGTCGCCACCATCTCCCAGGGACAGGTGTGGGGGTGGGACAGCGCCCAGGTCATCGGTCTGTCGGTGGCGGGCGCGGTCGGCCTGGCCTATACGGTGCGCCGTGGGCTGCGCCATCCCGCGCCGGTCATCGAACCCGCCGTCCTCAGGATCCGGCCCGTGGCCCTGGGCAACATCGCCACCGGCTTCTTCTTCGTGGGCGTCGGGGCGATGGCCATGTCCACCATCCTGTTCCTGACCCAGGTCTGGCGGCACACCACCCTGCGCGGCGCCCTGGAGATCGCCCCGGGGCCGCTGTCGGCCACCGTGTTCGCCGTGCCCAGCGGTATCCTGGCGGTCCGTTACGGGGCGCACCTGGTCGGACTGGCCGGCGGGGTGCTCTTCGCGGCGGGTGGCCTGTGGTGGACGTTCGCGCTGGACGCCACCCCGGACTTCACCGGCCACTTCCTGCCCGGTGCGATCATCGGCGGCATCGGCTTCGGCCTCATCCTGCCGCCGCTGGCCGCGGCGTCGACCCTGTCCCTGCCACCGGAGCGCGTGGCCACCGGCACGGGGATGTCCTCGATGTCCCGTCAGATCGGCATGGCCGTCGGTGTCGCCGTGATCGCTTCCGTGCTCGACGGTGTGCCCGGCCTCTCCGACTTCCGCACCGCATTCATGATCATGACCGGCGCCAGCCTCGTCAGCGGGCTCGCCCTGTTCGCGATCGGCCCGGTGAGACCGTCCGCCCCGCCCGGCACGGGCGGCGGCAACCAGTCAGAGCACGTGACCCAAGCGGCAACGAGATAAGGAAGCAAGGTAACCAGCGAAATGGACCACTCCAGCAACGCTCACGACGCGGCGGTCGCATCCGGGGGCAAGTGCCCGATAGACCACTCCTCACCGGCTCCGAAGGAGGTCATCCCGTCCACCGCGCTGCCCGCCGTGGACATGGCGCGCATGCGTCAGGTGCTCAGCATCTGGGCCCGTCCGGAGCCGTTCCTGAAGAAGGCCCGCGCCACCCACGGCAGCCGGTTCCGCGTGACGATCATCCCCGGTGTCCCGCTGTACGTGATCTCGGCACCGGAGGACGTCAAGCAGATGTTCCTGGCTCCCCGGGACGTGCTGCACACCGGTTCCAGCAACACCCCCATCGAGAAGTGGACCGGCCAGAACGGTCTGGCCTGGCTGGACGAGGAGGAGCACACCGCGCGGCGGCGCAGTGTGATGCCCAGCTTCCGCGGTGACGCGCTCAAGCGTGTGGAGAAGGAGGTGTACCGGCTGGCCAGGGAGACGGTCGCCTCCTGGCCGCGCGACCGGGCCTTCGCGGTCCACCGGTTCGCCCACCACTACACCACCAAGGTCATCCTCGAAGTGCTCTTCGGTGAGCACCGTCCGGCGAACGAGGACGCGATGTTCGAGGAGGTGATGAAGATGCTGGAGTTCAACTCCCGCCCGTCGACCATGAAGCCGTTCCATATCCTCCCCGACGGCAAGATGAAGCGCATGCGGCTGTTCCGGCCCAACGGTGTGAACGAGTTCCTCACCCGCCGCGCCCGGGTCCACGCGATGGTGGACGCGGCCATCGAGCAGCGCGAGCGCTCCGGCGCGGTCGGCGACGATCTGCTGGGCGTGATGCTGGGCATCACCAACGCGGACGGCACCAAGCCCAGCCGGGTCGAGATGCGCGACGAGATCATGACCCAGTTCCTGGCCGGTACCGAGACCACCGCCTCGGCCATCTGCTGGGCCATGGAGTACCTCACCCACGCTCCCCACGTGGTGGAGCGGCTGCGTGAGGAGATGGCGGAGGGCGCGGGTGACAAGTACCTGACCGCCGTGGTGCACGAGGTGCTGCGGCTCGGCCCGCCGATCCAGCAGATCGTCCCCCGCGAGGTGGTCAAGCCGATCGAGATCGGCGGGGTGCGCTACCAGCCCGGCGACCGGCTGTGGGCCAGCGCCTACCTGCTCAACCGGGACGAGCACAACTACCCGCAGCCGGATGAGTTCAAGCCGGAGCGCTTCCTCGGCGTCAAGCCCGCCTCGCACACCTGGATCCCGTTCGGCGGCGGTCACACCCGCTGCCTGGGCGACCGGGTCGCGCTCATGGAGCTCAAGGCCACCCTGACCGAGATCCTGACCACGTGTGACGTCGAGCGGGCCGACGCCAAGCCGGAGTCGGCGCACAGCCGGACGGTCGTCAACATCCCGCGGAACGGTGCCCGGATGGTGTTCCGTCCGCGCAGGGCGACGGCCGGAATCGGCGCGGGCTGAGCCCCGCGGGCGAGCGCCCCCGGTAGGTTGGTTCCGCCGCGCGTGGCCGGGGTTCACACCTCGGCGGTCCGCTCGCGCCGCACATGAGATGGAGGTTTGGATGAGGCTCCCGAACACCGCGTTCACCGAGCGGCCGTGGAGGGTCCACGAGTTCATCAAGGACTTCGAGGTCGAGGACGTATGGGACCTGGACACCCCCGGGGGCCCGGACGATCTGGCGCTGCTGGTAAGGCAGTTCGACGGTGACGGGTCCGATTTCGCGCCGTCGCCGATGTACAAGGTGCTGTTCGCCATCCGCTGGCGGCTCGGTGCCCTGCTCGGCTGGGACAAGGAGAAGCACGGGGTCGGCCCGCGCAACCCCTCCCTGCGGGACCGGCTGACGGATGATCTGCTCAACGGCCGGCGCGGCCCGGACCTGAAGACCGTGCCGATGAAGTCGGTCTTCCAGACCTCCGACGAATGGGTCACCGAGGTCGTCAACAAGACCGTGCACGCCGCGATGCACATCGGCTGGGTGGACGACGGGAACGGCAGGCACCACGCGCAGATGGCCGTGCTGGTGCGCAAGAAGGGGTTCCTCGGCAAGGTGTATATGCCCGCCATCCTGCCCTTCCGGCGCATCTTCGTGACGCCGTCCCTGGTCAAGGCGATCGGCCGCTCCTGGCATACGAGCACACCCCGCTGAAACTCCTCTGACCAGCACCTGAACGATGTGGCCGCGCCGGATCCCCGGCGCGGCCACATCGCGTGTGAGCGGGGGCGGACACCCCGCCCCCGCCCGCCGCCCGGGCGCCGCGTCCGCGAAAAAACGTCCTGAAGTGTATCCACGGGGCCCGTTCGCGGATCGTGCAGTCAAAGGGGTAAGAGAGGGCTGGAGCTCTATGGGCGTGAACGAGTGCGGGCAGGGGCTCACCGGTGTGGGTCCCGATGCCGTCGCCGTCATTGGAATGTCGTGCCGGGTTCCCGGTGCCGAGGATGTGCGCTCCTTCTGGAGGCTGCTGGAAGCGGGAGAGCACGCGATCGCGGACGGACCGGCCGACCGGTGGCCGACCGGGATCGCCGAGCTGGCGCGGCACCCACGGGGCGGTTTCGTGGACCGCGTCGCCGACTTCGACGCGGACTTCTTCGGGATCTCCCCGAGAGAGGCCGCGGTGATGGACCCGCGCCAGCGCATGGTGCTCGAACTGGGCTGGGAGGCGCTGGAAGATGCCTTCCTCCCGCCCGAGAGCCTGCGCGGCAGTGCCACCGCGGTGTTCCTGGGCGCCACCGGCGACGACTACGCCTCCCTGGTGCACCGGCACGGCGGTGACGCGCTGACCCACCATTCGATCGCCGGGCTGAGCCGCGGTCTGATCGCCAACCGGTTGTCCCACCAACTCGGCCTGCACGGACCGAGTCTGACGGTGGACACCGCGCAGTCCTCCTCCCTCGTCGCGGTACACATGGCGTGCGAGAGCCTGCGGTCCGGAGCCGCGCGCACGGCCCTGGCGGGCGGTGTGCACCTGAACCTGGTGCCGGAGAGCACCATCGCCTTCGCCCGTTCCGGGGCGCTCTCGCCGGACTGCCTCAGCCACACCTTCGACGCCCGCGCCAACGGCTTCGTCCGTGGTGAGGGCGCGGGCGTGGTCGTGCTCAAGCGCCTGGCCGACGCGGTGGCCGACGGCGACCAGGTGTACTGCGTCCTGCTCGGCGGCGCCGTCAACCACGACGGCCCCGGCGCGCTCACCGTGCCCAGCGCCGAGGCGCAGGGCGCCCTGCTGCGCGGGGCCTACCGGGCCGCCGGAGTCGCCCCCGAGCGGGTGGGCTACGTCGAACTGCACGGCACCGGCACCCGGGCGGGTGACCCCGTCGAGGCGAGCGCCCTGGCCGCCGTGTTCGGCGAGGGCCGTGACACCGGACGACCCCTGCTGGTCGGATCGGTGAAGACCAACATCGGCCATCTGGACGCCGCCGCGGGTGTGCTCGGCCTCATCAAGGTCGCGCTCTCGGTGCGCCACGGTGTGCTGCCCGCCAGCCTCAACTACCGCAGTCCGAACCCGGACATCCCGCTGGACGAGTGGAAGCTGCGGGTCAACGCCGACGCCGCCCGTTGGCCCGACGAGCCCCGGCTGGCCGGTGTCAGCTCCTTCGGTATCGGCGGCACCAACTGCCACCTCGTCGTCGCCGCGCCCGATCCGGAGACCGCGCCCGACCCGGAGCCCGCGCCGCGGGCCGAGGAGCCCGCCGTGACCGGCACTCCGGTCCCGGTACTGGTGTCCGCCCGCACCCCGCAGGCGTTGCGCGCCCAGGCCCGGCGGCTGCACGACTGGGTCGCTGAGGACACCGCGCTGAGCCCGCTGGACGTGGGCTTCTCCACGGCCACCACCCGCTCCTCGCTCAAGAGCCGGGGCGTGGTCCTCGCCGCCGACCGGGCGGAACTGCTCGACGGCCTGGCCGCGCTGGCCGAGGGCACACCCTCACCGCGGGTGGTCACCGGCACCGCCGCCGAGGGCGGCCGTGTGGTGTGGGTGTTCTCCGGCCAGGGCGCCCACTGGGTCGGTATGGCCAAGGGCCTGTGGGACGCCAACGAGGTGTTCGCCGCCCGGATGGACGAGTGCGAGGCGCTGCTGCGGGAGTTCGGCGGCTATTCGCTGCGCGAGGTGCTCGGCGACGAGGACGCCCTGACCCGCATGGACGTCGTCCAGCCCGCCTTGTTCGCGGTCATGGTCTCCCTGGCCGAGGTGTGGCGTGCGGCGGGTCTGGAGCCGGACGCCGTGATCGGCCACTCCCAGGGCGAGATCGCCGCCGCCACCGCGGCGGGCATCCTCTCGCTGGCCGACGGCATCCGCCTGATCGTCGCCCGTGCGCGGATCATCACCGAGAAGCTGTCCGGGCGGGGCCTGATGGCCGTCCTGGACCTGCCCGCCGACCAGGTCGACCAGTCGCGGGTCTCCATCGGCGCCGTGAACTCGCCCGGGACCGTGGTGATCTCGGGCGACCCCGACGGGGTCCGCGCCGCCGTCGCCGACTGCCAGGCCCGGGACATCCGCGCCCGTGTCGTCCCCGTCGACTACGCCTCCCACTGCGACCACGTGGAGTCGATCCGGGACGAGGTCCTCGACGGAGTGGCGGGCGCCGCCACCACCGACACCGGTGTCGCGTTCTACTCCACCGTCGTCGCCGGACGCGTCGACCCCGCCACGCTGGACGCCGAGTACTGGTACCGGAACCTGCGCGAGCCGGTGCGCTTCGCCGACACCGTCCAGGCCCTGGCCGATGACGGCTTCGGGGTGTTCGTGGAGGTCAGCCCGCACCCGGTGCTGACCATGCACGCCGCGGCCACCGTCGGCTCCGCCGTCGTACAGCCCACGCTGCGCCGCAACGAGGACGAGACGCACCGTCTGCTGCTGTCCATGGCCGAGCTGTACAGCCGCGGTGTCGACCTGGACTGGCGCGGGGTGTTCACCGGGGCCCGTCGGGTGCCGCTGCCGACCTACGCCTTCCAGCGGGAGACCCACTGGGTCGACGGGGCCGCCGTCGAGGAGCCCACCGCACGGCAGGTCGCCGCCACCGCGGTGACCGCGGCCGGGACCGCCCCGGTTCCCGCCGGGATGTCCGAGCAGGAGCTGTGGACGCTGGTGCGAGGTGAGGCGGCGGTGCTGCTCGGCCACGCCGACACCGCGCGGATCGGCACCGACAACACCTTCAAGGAGCTCGGTTTCGACTCGGTGACCGCCGTGCAGCTGCGTGACCGGCTCAACACCGCGACCGGTCTGCAGATGCCCGCCTCACTGGCCTATGACCACCCGACCCCCGCGGCGGTGGTCCGCCATCTGCGTGAGCAGTTCACCGGACCGGGCGAGGACTCCTCCGCCGCGGGAGCCGTTCCCGGCGCCGCCGCGGACGACGATCCGATCGCCATCGTCGGCATGAGCTGCCGGCTGCCCGGAGGTGTGACCACCTCCGAGGACCTGTGGCGGCTGGTCGCCGACGGGGTCGACGCCATCACCGGCTTCCCCGAGGACCGGGGCTGGCAGGTCGAGGTGGACGCCGACTTCGCTCCCGCCGGTGGATTCCTGGACGGCGCGGCCGACTTCGACGCGGGCTTCTTCCGCATCAGCCCGCGCGAGGCTCTCGCCATGGACCCGCAGCAGCGGCTCGCCCTGGAAGCCGTGTGGGAGGCGCTGGAGCACGCGGGCCAGGACCCCGCCGCCCTGCGCCGCACCGCCACCGCGGTGTACATGGGCGCCATGGCCCAGGACTATCTGCCGCGCCTCCAGGAGGTGTCCGGCAACCTCGCGGGCCACGCCCTGACCGGCGGCTCCGGCAGTGTGGTGTCCGGCCGGATCGCCTACTCCCTCGGACTGGAGGGACCGGCCGTCACCGTCGACACCGCCTGCTCCTCCTCCCTGGTGGCCGTGCACCTGGCCGCCCAGGCGCTGCGCTCCGGTGACTGCTCGCTCGCCCTGGCGGGTGGCGTCACCGTGATGTCCACCCCCGGGATGTTCGTCGAGTTCGCCCGGCAGGGCGGACTGGCCGCCGACGGCCGCTGCAAGGCGTTCTCCGACGACGCCGACGGCACCGGCTGGTCCGAGGGCGTCGGCGTGCTGGTGCTGGAGCGGCTGTCCGACGCACGCCGCCACGGCCGCCGTGTCCTGGCCGTGCTGCGCGGCAGCGCGATCAACCAGGACGGTGAGAGCAATGGCCTCACCGCCCCCAACGGCCCCTCCCAGGAACGGGTGATCCGCCAGGCCCTCGCCGCGGCGGCACTGTCCCCGGCCGAGGTGGACGCGGTGGAGGCGCACGGCACCGGCACCGGTCTGGGTGACCCGATCGAGGCCCAGGCGCTGCTGTCGGTCTACGGCCGGGACCGCCAGGACCCGCTGTGGCTGGGGTCGTTGAAGTCCAACATCGGACACACCCAGGCCGCCGCGGGCGTCGCGGGTGTGATCAAGATGATCATGGCGATGCGCGAGGGCGTACTGCCCAGGACGCTGCACGCCGAGCGTCCCTCCAGCCGTGTCGACTGGACCTCCGGCGCCGTACGGCTGCTCGCCGAACGGCGCGACTGGCCGGAGGCGGACCGCCCCCGGCGCGCCGGGGTCTCCTCGTTCGGCATCAGCGGCACCAACGCCCACGTGATCATCGAGCAGGGCGATCCGGCCGGGCCCGTCGCGGCGCCCGCCACCGCGCCGCGCGGCGCCACGGTGTGGCCGGTGTCGGCGCACAGCGCCAAGGCGCTGGCCGGACAGGCCCGCAAACTGGCCGACGCGCTCGCCGGGGACCCCGCGGCGCACCCGGCCGACGTGGCCGTGTCCCTGGCCACCCGGCGCTCCGCCTTCGACCACCGTGCCGTGGTCATCGGCACGGACCGGGAGGAACTGCTCGGCGGCCTCGAGGCGCTGGCCCGGGGGCGGCGGGAGTCCGGTGTGGTCACCGGCCACGCCACGGCCCCGCCCACCGTCGGCGTCCTGTTCTCCGGACAGGGCAGCCAGCGCCTGGGGATGAGCCGGGAACTCATCGCGGCCTTCCCCGCGTTCGCCGACGCCTGGCGCGAGGTCTGCGCCGCGCTCGACCCCCTGCTGGAGCGGCCGGTCGACGAGATCGTCTCGGCCGAACCCGGCTCCGCGGGGGCCGGGCTGCTGGACGAGACCGCGATGACCCAGCCCGCGCTGTTCGCCTTCGAGGTGGCCGCCTACCGGCTGCTGACCTCCCTCGGTGTCGAACCCGCCGTGCTCGTCGGACACTCCATCGGCGAACTGGCCGCCGCATATGTGGCGGGCGTGTTCTCGCTGGCCGACGCGGCCCGTCTGGTCACCGCGCGCGGACGCCTGATGGGCGCGCTGCCGCGTGGCGGTGCCATGGTGGCCGTACAGGCGAACGAGGACGAGGTCCGGGCCGCGCTGGCCGGACACGAAGAGGCCGTCTCCGTCGCCGCCGTCAACGGTCCCACGGCCGTGGTGATCTCCGGGGTGGAGGAGGTGGTCACCGAGGTGGCCGCGGCGCTGGCCGCCGAGGGGCGCAAGACCACCCGGCTGCGCGTCTCGCACGCCTTCCACTCGCCGCTGATGGACCCCATGCTGGACGAGTTCCGCACCGTCGCCGAATCGGTCGCCTACACGCCCGCGCACACCGCGGTGGTGTCCAATGTGACCGGCGCCATCGCCGAACCGGGCGAGCTGGAACAGCCCGCGTACTGGGTGCGCCACGTACGGGACGCCGTGCGGTTCGCCGACGGTGTGGCCGCCGCCGTGAAGGCAGGGGCCGAGGCACTGGTCGAGGTCGGCCCCGACGGGGTCCTCTCCGCCATGGCCGCCGAATCCCTCACCGACGCCAACCTCACGGCGATCCCCCTCGTCCGCAAGGGGCGTTCGGAGGCGCGCGCCGCGGCGGAGGGCCTGGCCCGTATGCACACCGCCGGTGTCCCGGTCGACTGGCGGGCCTACCTCGACGCCGTCGGCGTCCAGGGCAGCCCCGTGGACCTGCCCACCTATGCCTTCGACCACCAGCGATACTGGGCGCAGTCCGGCAAGCCGCGGGGCGACCTCGCGGGCGCCGGACTCCAGCCGGTCGGCCACCCGTTCCTGTCCGCCGCCACCGAACTCGCCGTCGGCGACCAGGTGGCCTTCAGCGGGCGGATCGACCTCGCCACCGAACCCTGGCTCACCGACCACGCCATCTACGGCCACGCGGTGTTCCCCGGCGCGGCCGTGGTGGAGATGGCGCTGCGCGCGATCGAGGGCACCGACTGCCACACCCTGGAGGAACTGACCCTCCAGGCGCCGCTCACCTTCGCCGACGGCGCCGTACAGGTCCAGGTCGTCGTGGGCGAGGCGGAGCAGAAGACCGGCAGGCGCCCCATCGGCGTCTACTCCCGTCCCGCCTCCGGCGTCTCCAGCGCCTGGATCCGGCACGCCGCCGGGCATGTGGTCCCCAAGGCCCCTGCCCGCACCGCCGCCGAGGCCGTCTGGCCCCCGCAGGGCGCCGAACCGGTCGACGTGTCCGGCTTCTACCCGGAGCTGGTCGACCGCGGCTACGGCTACGGCCCCGCCTTCCAGGGGCTGCACACGCTCTGGCGGCTCGGTGACGAGGTCTACGGCGAGGTCCGGCTGCCCGACCACGTACCGCACGCCACGGGCGGGTTCGCGGTGCACCCGGCCCTGTTCGACGCCGCGCTGCACCCGCTGCTCTCGCTGATCGTCTCGGACGACCCGGCCCATACGGTGCTGCCCTACTCCTGGTCCGGGGTCGCCTGCCACGCGCCCGGCGGAAGCCGGCTGCGGGTGCGTGTCGCCCGGATCAGCGACACCGAGGTGTCACTCGCCATCACCGGTGCCGACGGCGCGCCCGTGCTCACCGTCGAATCCCTGGCCCTGATGCCCGCTTCGGCGGACCAGCTCTCCAGGGGCTCCCTGGCCGACTCCCTGTTCGCGCTGCGCTGGGCACCCGCCGAGCAGACTCCGCAGGGCCCGGCCGGCACGGCCGATATCGCGCATATCGGGACCGCGGGGGCGGGCGACGCTCCCGCGGCGGCGCGGGCGAGTGCCCATGCGGCCCTGGAGCTGGTGCAGCGGCGGCTGGAGGCCCCGCACGACCGCCCGCTGGCCCTCGTGACCACGGGCGCCGTGGCCGTCCTCCCCGGCGAAACGCCCGATCTGGCCCTCGCACCGGTCTGGGGCCTGGTGCGCTCCGCGCAGACCGAGCACGCCGACCAGTTCGTCCTGGTGGACACCGACGGCAGCGAGGAGTCACGGCGCGCCCTGGAGACCCTGGACGCCCGGGCGCCCCAGGTCGCACTGCGGCGCGGCCGGACCTATGTGCCGCGTCTGGTGTCCTCGCACGCCGCCACCACCACACGGCAGAGCTGGGACCCGGACGGCACCGTGCTGCTCACCGGCGCCACCGGTGGTCTGGGTGCCCTGCTCGCCCGGCATCTGGTCACCGAACACGGCGTGCGCAACCTGCTGCTCCTCAGCCGCTCCGGCGCGGCCGGTCAGGCCGCCGAGCTGACCGAGCTCGGTGCCAGCGTCACCCACGCGGCCTGCGATGTCTCCGACGCCGCGGCACTGGCCGAACAGCTCGCGCGGATCCCCCGGGAGGCACCGCTCACCGCGGTCGTGCACATGGCGGGCGTCCTCGACGACACCACCGTGGAGCTGATGACGGACGAGCGGATCGACCGGGTGTTCGCGCCCAAGGTCGACGCAGCCTGGCATCTGCACGAACTCACCAAGGACATGGACCTGTCGGCCTTCGTGCTGTACTCCTCGGTCGTGGGTGTGGTCGGCAACGCGGGCCAGGCCAACTACGCGGCGGCCAACGCGTTCCTCGACGCGCTGGCCGAGCACCGCGCCGGAGCCGGACTGCCCGCGCTCTCGCTGGCCTGGGGCCCGTGGGAGCTCGGCATGGCGAGCACCCTCGGCCAGGCCGATCTGGCGCGGTTCCGCCGCCACGGGATGACACCCCTGACGGCGGCGCGCGGCACCGCCCTGTTCGACGCGGCACTCGCCGCGGAGGAGCGGCTGCAACTGCCCGTGCAGATCGAACGGGCCGCTCTGTGGCAGGACACCGTCCCCGCGCTGCTGCGCACCCTGGTCCAGCCCGCGCTGCCCGCGCCCGCCGAGCGGCCCGCCGCCGAGGGGAGCGGGGAGTCCCCGATGGCGGGCCGGCTGGCCCTCCTCGCGCCGGAGGAGCAGCGCGAGGAACTGGTCGCCCTGCTGCTGGAGACCGCGGCCGTGGTACTGGGCTATCCGTCCGCCGATGACATCGACGCCGATATGTCGTTCCAGGAGATCGGGTTCGACTCGCTCAGCGGTGTCGAGTTCCGCAACCAGGTCAAGCAGGACACGGGAGTCCACGTCCCGGCCACGGTGATCTACAACTATCCGACGCCCGCCGCGCTGGCGGAGCGGCTGCGGGAACTGCTGTTCCCCGAGCCGGAGCAGGCGGAGGCGGACCCCGCCGGCCTGCCGGACGACGAGCTCGACGGACTGGACGGGCTGGACGAGATCGACGACCTCGACATCGAGGCGCTCGTACAGCGGGCGAATGCCGAATGAGCACCGCGTGACCCCGTGTGCTGACCTCGACAAGGGTGGAGAGATGAAACCGGAAGACCTGAAGGCCGTTCGCACGTTCGTGAAGGAGTGTCTCAGCGGCTCACACACGGAACTCGACGCGCTCGGGGAGAAGCCCTCGGACGTCTACGAGAAGTTCCGGGACACCGGACTGGCCAACTGGTGGCTGCCGGAGGAGCTCGGTGGCCGCGGACTGAGCCTCGAGGACAGCGTCGAGATCGTCAACGAGCTCTCCTACGGCGACGCCGGAGTGGCCTTCACGCTCTTCATCTCGGTGCTCGGCACCAGCATCGTGCAGCTGTACGGTTCCGAGGAGCTCAAGGCCCGCCATCTGGCGCCCATGGCCGAGCGCGGCTCGTTCTGCGCCACCCTGGGCAGTGAACGGTCGGCGGGCAGCGAACTCGCCAAGATCGAGACCGTGGTGGCGACCGAGGGCGACGAACTCGTCGTGACCGGTGAGAAGTTCTTCTCCACCAACACCGACTTCGCCGACTTCCTGGTCGTCGTGGCCCGTTCGGCCGAGGACTCCGAGGCGTACCATGCCGTGCTGATCCCGCGTGACACCCCCGGTGTCGAGATCGTGAAGCGCTGGGACGTGATCGGTCTGCGCGCCTCGTACACCTACCAGGTCAGCCTGAAGGGCTGCCGGGTGCCGGTCGCCAACCGCCTGGAGGGCTCGGGGCTGCGGCTGCTGGAGATCGGACTCAACGCCAGCCGCATCCTGATCGCCGCCACCGCGATCGGGGTCGCCCGTCGCATCCGCGACCACTGCATGACCTATGCCAAGACCAAGCCGCTGCGCGACGGAGTCCTTATGGAGAACCCCGTCTTCGCCCAGCGGCTCGGGCAGATGGAGATGCAGATCGACGTCATGAAGAGCCACTGTCTGCGCGCCGCGCGCGACTACGACGCGATCATGGCCGATCCGGGCGCCGCCGCCAGTTTCCACCGGCAGGGCACCCTGAAGTCCGCCCTGACCGCCAAGATGTTCTGCGGTCAGGCCGGCTGGGACGTGGCGAGCGTGGGCTCCGAGATGTTCGGCGGGCTCGGGTACACCCATGACCTGCCCATCGGGAAGCTGATGCGTGACATCCGCTATGTCTCCCTGGTCGAGGGCGGTGACGACGTCCTGCGCGATCTGCTCTTCAGCCGGTATGTCATCCCGGTGCCGCGCCGCTCCTAGGGACGCGCGGTCACAGGGCCCGGTGCGCACACGGCGCGCCGGGCCCTGCCGTCGTCCACGGGACTCAGGGGACCTCGGCCTCGAAGAGGGCGGTGCAGCCGTGGACGGTGAGGGTGTGGTCGGGGAAGCGGGCGGCCAGTTCGGCGCGCAGATCCTCCAGACGGTCCCCGGCGTTGTGCATGAAACCGCGCCGGTTCCACATCCGGAAGTTGACGCGTGCCGCCGCGCCCACCGGCACCCCCTGGGTGAGCACGGTGGCGCCGAAGAGGCGCCCGCCCGGCCGCACACAGGCCGCGACGTGGTCCAGCACCCGGGCCTTCTCGCGGATGGTGCCGGGCACGCAGTGGAGCAGGAAGTTCATCGAGGCCGAGCCGAAGGTCCGCTCCGGCAGCGGCAGCGGTTCCAGCGCGTTGGCCTTGACCGTGGTGATGTCGAAGCGGGCGAGCCGCTGGGCGGCGTGGCCCAGCGAGTGCTCGTTGAGATCGGCCAGGGTGATGGACTGCCCGGGCGTGGTACGGCAGTTGTCCAGGAAGTAGCCGGTGCCCACGCCGACGTCCAGGTGTTCGGGGGAGACATTGCGGTCGAACAGGCCGAGCACCTCGGACACCGGCACGCGGAACAGGAACCGGCAGTTGATTTTGAACGCGACCAGGTCGTACAGCGGCAGCGTCCACGGTCGGTAGATGGTCTGCCCGGCGAGCACCTGGTCTGAGTGGGGCGAGGCGGTCACGTGGAACCTCCGGCCGACGGAAGCGAATGCGTCGCTCAGAACTATACGGTGCCGTACATTCCCGTCGCCGCCCCGACCCGGACGGTCCGCTGTGACAGCTCTGTTGCCGGAAGTATGGGCTCCGTCACAGCCGACAAATGACCGCCCTGGTGTGATCGGCGGATGGTGCTGCTGTTCATCGTGGTCGGGCTGGTCACCGCCTTCGGGCTCACAGGACACGGCCTCAGCCTGCTCGGCCGGGCCGGCCTCCGCCGGACGGGCGACGGCGTGTGGTTCCGGACGCTCGCGGCCCTCCTGGGCGGCGCCGCGATGGCCGTCTACACCTGGGGCATGATCATCGTCGCTCTGACCGCCCTGTCCGCGGAGGACGGTGGCGCCGGTTCCTCGCCGATCATCCCCTGCCGGATCCCCGCCGAGGAGCAGCGCGTCCAGCACGTCGTCGACTACCGCATCGACTACATTCCGCTGCGCTTCGTCTGCGAGACGAACGGCCATGGCGACTACGCCACCGACGATGTGCCCGGATACATCAATCCGGCGGTGCTCACCCTGTCGCTCGCCGCGGTGGCCTCCGCCGGTGCCGCGGCGCTCGGCACGGAGCGCCGCGCCAGGGCGGCCCAAACACCCCGTGAATAACGGGAGACGCACGCTCTTTCCTCAATTCCCACCGTTGATGATATGAGTAATGAAAGCGTGGGTGACACTTTCTCGGTCCATGGACAGACTGGGACCCACCTCGGCGATGTGAGTCAGCGCAATTCCGCCGGGGGTTCCCTTCCCAGCCATGGAGGAAAGCCATGTCCTGTTCCATTGACACCCGGAAGGCTCTGGAGTTTCTGCAGACTTCCGGACTGGTCCATCTCGAGATACCGCTGGAGCAGCTGGTCCGCGCGACCACCACCCTCGACGAGGTCGCCGGCTATGTGCTGGCGTGGGAGAAGTACGTACTCGTCGTCGCGGCCGAATGCGACGAGGCCGCCGCCGCGGACCAGTGAGGACGACCTCGCGAGCCGAGGCCGACCCGGTAGCAGCACAGTGTTGAGGGGGCAGTTGTGGTACCCATGAAAGTGGCGGGAGAACTGCCCCGACCGTGGCGCGCGGTCGAGCAGCGAGCGGTTTCCTGGCTGGCCGCGCACCACTTCCGGTTCGACCCGCACACCGCGGAGGAAAGTACCGTTCTTTTCGCCCGCAAGGCACTGGTGGAGATGGCTCTGCTGGTCGGACTCCGCGCCCGGCTGGATCCCGCTCCTTTCGACGGCGACTATCAGCGGCTCTTCGACCGGATGAGCGCCGCGGCGAAACGCCCCTCCTACCGGGAACTCGTCGGCCGCGATGAACGCGCGCTTCTGTTGTACGCCGGAACGCATGCGGCGCTCCGGCTGTGCGGGCAGGAGAGCGAGGAATTCCACCACCTCATCGAGCAGTCCGTGGCGGGCCGCTACGCGACCTCGTTCGAGCGCATCCCCTATCGGCAGCTGGATCTGCTGCACACCCTGGAACTGGCCGGAGTGGACCACCCACTGCCCCCGGTCGAGGACGTCCTGCCGCTGACGCTGTTCTGCGCGGACCCGTCCGTGCTCAGGCTCGGGGACCGCGACATCTACGCGATCACCCATACGGTCTTCTACGCCACCGACTTCGGACTGCGCGTCCCGCGCTGGCCCGCCGGCTTCGACCTGTCCCGTGCGGTCGAGCTCATCGAGGCGCTGTGTCTGCTCTCCCGGCGCCGGGGCAACGCGGACCTCGTCGCGGAACTGCTCTGTTCGCTGCTCTGTCTGGGCGTCCACGACTCGGCGGAAGCCGAGCGGGGCTGGGCCTTCCTGGTGGAGGTACAGGAAGCGGACGGCCGGGTCGCCGGTCCGGAGGGGATCGTCCACCCGGGACTCGAGGGCTCCGACGAGGAGTACCGCTCCTGGGCCACGGCGTACCACACCACGATCGTCGCCGCGCTCGCCGGACTGCTCGCCCGCGGCGCCACCGTGATCCGCCGCCCACGGCCCTCGCCCGCCACCGCGCCGGACGACGCGCAGCGCACGACCGCCCTGCGCCGGGCCACTGTCTGGCTCGCCGACGCCGCCGTCACCGCCGACCTCGAGGACGCCCTGCCCGCGGCGGCCACCGCCGCGCGCGGAGCCCGCGCGCTCGCGGAACCCGCCCTCGCCCAGGCCGCGCTGGCCTCGGTCGTCAAACGGGTGGAGGCCGAGCAGGGGCCGTCACCGTGGCGCCGTGTCGGAGCCGATGTGGTCTTCGAATGCGCCCATGGCCTCCGGGCGGCGTCCCGCGACTGCGCCACGCTGGACCGTTTCCTCGAGGACACCGCCACCGCGCTGACCGGTCTCACTGCCGTCCCCGTCGCCGCCGTGGGCGGAGTGGCACAGCTGATGCGGCTGGGCTGGCTCACCGAGGACACCGGCAACGCCCTGGTCGCCTCCGCCGACCCCGCGCCCCTGATGACGGACGGCCCGCCACCCGCGATGACCGCCAAGGGGCTGGTCCAGTACGCCGGGGACGATCCGCACCGGCTGCCCGGCGGGGAGGCGGCCCGCGCGGTGGGCGAGCGGCTGGCCGCGGCCCTCCCGGCCGCCTGCCACGACTACAAGCTGGACGAAGTGGCCGTACTGCTGCGGTGCCTGATCCTGCTCGGCTGGGCCGACCACCGTGTGGTCCGCGACGGCGTCGAGTTCCTGCTGCGCCAGCAGACGCCTTCGGGGGCCTTCGGCTGGCCGGCCGTGGACGACCCCGACCAGCGCACGGGGCTGCGACAGCGGTGGACACAGAGCTGTGTGGTCACCCTGTCGACCCCCGCGGGGTGATCCGCGGGCACCTGCGAAGACGCCAGGAGTGCGCTGAAGGCTTCGGGGTACCAGTCTGCTCGCCGCGGCCCGCGCCGGACCGGGTCCCGTGGCACCCCGCCCCCTAGCGCGTACCGGCCAGGTGACACCATGACCACCACCCAGGAACCGCCCGAGCTGACTCCCCGACCGCCCGTGGCACGGGAGTCCGGGTCCGTCTCCCTCGACGACCGGGCCATGCGGATACGAAGACGACTCGAGCGCCTGATCGGCGTCGCCGCCACCGAGGGCAACGCGCTCACCCCGCTGCGCAACGGGGACGAGATCTTCGCCGCGATGCTGGAGGCGATCCGCTCCGCCGAGCACACGGTGGACATGATGACGTTCGTCTACTGGAAGGGTGAGATCGCCCGTGAGTTCGCGCGGGCCCTGGCCGACTGCGCCGCCAGGGGCCTGCGCGTCCGGCTGCTGCTCGACGGCTTCGGCAGCCGTCTGATCGAGGAGGACCAGCTGCGGGCCATGGAACGCGCCGGGGTGCAGGTGGCGTGGTTCCGCAAACCGCTGTACCTCTCACCGTTCAAGCAGAACCACCGCTGCCACCGCAAGGTCCTCGTCGTCGACGAGCGCAAAGCCTTCACCGGCGGGGTCGGCATCGCCGAGGAGTGGTGCGGCGACGCGCGCAACCCCGGCGAGTGGCGGGACACCCACGTCGAGGTCCGCGGACCGGCGGTGGACGGGATGGCCGCCGCCTTCGCCCAGAACTGGGCCGAGTGCCACGATGAACTCTTCGACGCACACGACCGGTTCGTCCAGCACAGCCCCCAGGGCGACGCCGTGGTCCAAGTGGTCCGGGGATCGGCCAGTTTCGGCTGGCAGGACATGCAGACACTGCTCCGGACCATGCTGGAGTCGGCCGAGGAACGCTTCCGGGTGGCCACGGCCTACTTCTCACCGGACGACTACTTCACCGAACTGCTCTGCGCCACCGCGCGGCGCGGTGTCGAGGTGGAGATCCTGCTGCCCGGTCCGCACACCGACAAGCGGGTGTCCCAGCTGGCCGGACAGCGTCTGTACGGGGCGCTGACCTCCTCCGGGGTGCGCATCCACCAGTACCAGCCGACGATGATGCACGCGAAGGTCGTCACCGTCGACCGCGTCGCCGCGCTCGTCGGATCGACCAACTTCAACCGCCGCTCCCTGGACCACGACGAAGAGGTCATGCTCGCCGTACTGGACCAGGAGTTCACGGCAACGCTCGACGCCCACTTCGAGGCGGATGTGGCGGCGAGCGAGCGCATCCTTCCGGGCCGGTGGCAACGGCGACCGCTGCGGCAACGCGCCCGCGAGGCCGCCGTCGCCCCCATCCGCCGGTTCCTGTGAGCCCCGGCCGGGCATGGTCTAGCCCCCGTCCCCGCGTCGCAGCGCCCACTTCTGCACCGACTCCAGCGGTCCGGTGCGGAACCGGCGCAGCCACAGCGTGGCGCCCAGCATGAGGACGGCGCACACCGCCGCCCACAGCCCCATCACCCACCACGGACGGGCCGACGCGAACCGGTCCGCCAGGCCGAGCCCGATGCCGTACGAGACCAGGACGCACAGGAGGTTCTGCAGCACGTACCCCGACAGGGCCGTCCGGCCGACCGACACCAGTCCGGTCGTGAGCGGCCCCGGGCGCCGTACCCGGCCCACCACCGCGCCGATCAGGCCGATGTAACCGACCGCCACCAGCGGGGCGGCGCAGTACCGTCCCAGCAGTGTGTAGTCCTGACCGGCCAGGGTGACCACCACGGTGAGCGGCGCCCCGAGCCCCAGGCCCCAGCCGAGCATCCGGCCACGGATGCGCCGGCCCGTCCCGTCCATGCCGAACGCCCCGGCCCGGAACAGCCGCACACCGAGGAGGAAGAGGAACACCAGGAGCCCGAAGGACAGCACCGGTTCCATGCGCAGCACCAGGGCGTGCTCCAGCCGGAAGGAGATCTGGTCCGGGTAGCCACCGTGCGCGTACAGATCGACGATGTCCCGGGAGACGCCTTCCCGGTCCCCGGTGCCGTCCCCGTCGCTCCCATGGGCCACCAGCGCCGCCGTGAGCAGGCCCATCACCACCAGATGCAGCCCGGCCGCCCACCACATGACCCGTCGGCGCGCCCGGTCCGAGCGGTTCAGCAGCCGGGCGACGAGCAGGGCGGTGACCGCGTACCCCATCAGCACGTCCCAGGCGAAGACGAGGACGAAGTGCACGGTGCCCTCGGCGAACAGGAACAGAGCCCGCCACCGGTAGCGGCCGGGCCAGGGCTGTCCGCGCCGGGCGGCGGAGTCGTACTGGATCGCCAGCCCGACGCCGAACAGGATCGTCAGCATCGACAGGAACTTCCCGTCGGCCACCCGCTGGAACAGGCTCTCGGCCGCCGCGGGCAGTGAGCCGAAGCCGCGCCCGCCGGTGCCGTTCTCGAGGATTCCCCACTCGGCGCCGGGTCCGGTGAAGACCCAGACATTGGTCATCAGCGTGCCCAGGATGGCGACACCCCGCAGGATGTCGAGCAGGGGCAGCCGGCCTCCGGCCGGGGTGTGGGTACCGGCACCGGAGGGCGTCGTGGAGGTGCTGCGCGCAGGAGCGGTCATCCCTCCATCGTTGGGGACGTCCGGGCCGCGTTCCTCATGAGGAGAGCCGAACTCGCCGTCCGTCGAAAGTCGCAGCTGACGCGGGGTCACTTCCCCCCTCGGGTGCAGAGCCTGGTCCCGTGGGTGTAGTCACCCCCGACACCGTCCGACGCGACAGAGGTTCGGTGGTTGAACCCAGCGGTTCATCGGGCCGCGCCCTGATGACCTCGCCCCGGGGCCTTTCGCGGAAACCGCCAGTGGTGATCGCAGCGTTTGCAGGCTAGGTGGGTGCCAAGTGTGCTGTCAATGCGGATTTCCTTAGATCTGGCCGTTGCAAACGCTGTCTCATTCGTCGCACGCCATCCCGGGCGAACCGTATGCGGCAACCCCTGACCGATCTCTTGACGCGTCTGCGGCGCGGGGCTAACTTCACCGCAATTCTTGGAGCTGCTTCCTCAACTCTCCCCTTCTTCTCTTCAAAAGGTGAACACATGCTGCGTATGCGACGGCGCAGAACGACGGAGCTGATGGGCCGGGGCCTGGTGGCCGTCGCGGTGGTGGCCGCGTCCGGCGCGGCCGTACCCGCGGCCGGAGCGCCCGCACGCGCCGCCGGTCAGGGCCCCGCGCGCTGCGGACCCGCCGGTGAGAGCGGCCGGTTCGCGGACGGCACCGGCTCCGCGACACTGACCGTCACCCATGTCGGGGACAGCTGTCTGCGGACCTACAGGCTGGTCAGCTCGGTCGCGGGGGAACGGACCTTCCGCGAGAGCGCGGACCGGCCGACCCTGCGCTCCGGTTCGGTCCTGCTGGACGGGCTGTACGCGATGGCCCACGACGACGCCCGGCGCAACGAGACCGACCAGCTCACCGATGACGCGTACAACGACGGCGAACCGGTGCCGTGTCCGGGCGGCTGCTACATCACCGGCAAGTCATGGACGTACGTCTGGACCCGCGACGTCTCCTACTCCGCCGACCTCGGACTGACCCCCGCGGACCCGGAGCGGATGCGCAACACCCTCGCGTTCAAGCTCAGCGACCGCCGCGACGGCTCGGGGGACACCCAGGTCATCCAGGACACCGGCACCGGCGGCAGCTACCCCAGCTCCTCCGACCGCGTGGTGTGGGCGATGGGCGCGAGCGAGATACTCGACTGGCTCCCGGACGGTGAACGCGAACCCTTCGCGCGCCGGGCCTACGACGCGATCCGCAACACCGTCGAACACGACCGGAAGGTCGTCTACGATCCGCGCCAGGGCCTCTACAAGGGCGAACACTCCTTCCTCGACTGGCGCGAACAGAGCTACCCGGACTGGACGAAGGACGACGTGGCCACCATCGCCACCTCACGTTCCCTGTCCACCAACGTCCTGCACCGGGTGGCGCTCGACACCGCCGCCCGTCTCGCGGCCGACGCGGGCGACGAGGCGGCGGCCGCCAAGTACCGCGGCTGGGCCACCCGGCTCACCGCGGCGATCCGCCGCGCGTTCTGGCTGCCCGGACAGAGGCAGTTCTCCCAGATGCTCACCACCGAGCTGGACCCCTCACCGGTCCGGCGCTACGACGCCCTGGGCACATCGCTGGCCGTCCTCACCGGTGTCGCCACACCGCGCCAGGCCCGGCAGGCGGTGGCCGGCTACCCGCAGACCCCCTACGGCCCGTCCGTGCTGTGGCCGCAGCAGCAGGGCGTACCGGCCTACCACAACAACGCCGTCTGGCCCTTCGTCACCGCGTACCTGATGCGCGCGGCCGCGAAGTCCGGCAACGACGGCGTGGCCACGCTCCAGGCGCGGTCCCTGATCCGCGGCGCCGCCCTGTTCGGCACCAACAAGGAGAACATCAACCTCCTGGACGGCGGCACCAAGACGGAGATCAACTCCGACCGGCAGCTGTGGAGCGTCGCGGGCATGCTGTCCATGGTGCAGCAGAGCCTCTTCGGCATCGACGCGCGCCGCGACGGACTGCACATCAAGCCCTTCCTCCCGGCCCGACTGCGCCACACCTATCTGCGCGGCGGCGACCGCGCCGCACTCCACCACCTGAACTACCGCGGCCACACCGTGGACATCACCCTCGACCTCCCGAAGGACACCGCGGAGCGCGGTGCCTACCGGGTCACCTCGCTGAGGCTGAACGGCGAGCGGCTGCCCGCCGGTACGCCCATCACCGAGGAGATGCTGGGCGAGGGCACCGCGAAACTGGTCATCGAGCTGGGCGCGCCGCGCCCCGGATCGGCCTCGCCCGCACCGAAGCCGGTGGACGTCTCCTCCAAGGAGGCGCTGTACGGGCCGGACACACCGGCCGTGCGCGGGGTCAGCACCACCGGCGGCCGCGCCCGGCTGTCCCTCGGCATCGGGGACGAGAAGCCCTCCAGGGTCACCATGGACGTCCTCCGCGACGGCCGGGTGATCGCCGAGAACCAGCGCGTCTCCGGTACCGAACCGGTCTGGACCGACCGCACCGCGCGCCCGGAGAAGGTCTCGCACTGCTACAGCGTCCGGCTGCGCTACACCTCCTCCGGCAACACCTCCCAGCACGCGAAGCCACGCTGCTCCTGGGGCCCGCGCCACGACCGCGTCACCAAGGTCACCGGCGAGGACTTCGAGGTCACCGGCGGCCACCGCACCAGCGGCGAACACGGTGTGTACTACGCGGACTGGGGCACCGGGGCCAAGGACAGCATCACGGCCCGGATCAGGCCCAGGTCCGACGGCGAGTACCTGATCCAGGCCGACGCGGCGGTCGGCGGCCCCGTCAACACCGGCGTGTCGAGCGGTATGAAGATGCTGCGCGTGTACGACGACGCCACCAACCGCCTGGTCGCCCAGAAGGTCATCGCGATGCCCAACACCGGCAGCTGGACGACCGTACGCGGTTCCACCTACGCCTCGGCGCGGCTGACCGGGGGGCGTGCCTACCGCGTCGTACTCGCCCAGGACCCACGGGCGGTCAACATGAGCTACTTCTCCGACAACGCCCTCTACCGGGACACCCGGAGCGGTCCGTCCAACAACAGCGACGTGTACGCCATCACGGCGCGGCTGAAGCGGCACACGGCCCGGTGACGCGTCCGGGCCGTCCCGCTCAGCCCAGCGTCCGGCAGTACAGGGCGTCCGGAGTGCGGAACGATCCCAGGCGGCCGGTGTACGCGATCCCGGCGGCGTACTCGCCGTCCGCGCACTGCCCCTTGTAACGGCCCTGCGCGAAGTCACCGCCCCGGGGAGCCGTCCCGCGGTTGTCACCCCGGTCGAACCACACCGCGCGGCCGTCCGTCCCCAGCTTCCCGGGGGCGGCGGTCGCGCACAGGGCGGCCGACACCGCCGTGCCGCGGACGCTGTAGCCGATCAGGAACTGCCCGTCCGCGCACTGGAGTTTGGTGTAACCGGACGCCCAGTCGCGGCCGGGGGCCACATGCCGTTCGTCCCGGACGACCTCCTGTCCGCCGCCGGTGTCCGCGGGCGAGGCGGCGGACACGTCCGAGCACAGTCCCCGGTTGCCGGTGTGGCTCAGCCCCATGAGCCGCTGGCCGTCGGGGCAGACGGCCTTGCGTGCCCCGTGGTCCCAGTCGGGGTCGGGCAGTGCGCGCATCCGCCGCGACGCCACGAAATCGCCGTGGTCGGGGCTGAGCATCGACCAGCGTGCCACCGGGGCGACGGGACCGGTGCGCCCCTTCGCGTCGATCAGCCTGGTCCAGGCCGCCGCCCGCCAGTCGTCCCCGTCGTACAGGCCCATGCGGTGGCCCGCAGCGTCCCAGTGCAGCAGTGCCCACCCGTTCCCCGTGCGGTTCTCGTGGTGTCCGACCAGCGGCCAGTAGGCGAAGTCGGCGTCGGCGCGGATGAGTTCGTCGACGAAGTTCTCGAACCAGGCCCGCTGTTTCGCACCGGTCTCCTCACGGCCGCCGACGCCGAACTCACTGATCCAGACCGGAGCGGTGAAGTGGCGGTCCGGTTCGGAGGCCACGTAGAGGGCCTGGCGGGTGAGGGTGGCGGCCAGCTCCGCGGGGCTGAGGTCCCGGTAGCGGGGGTCGCTGGTCTCGCCCACACCGGTGGCGCCGGTGTGGCGCGGACCGGTGTAGTCGTAGAAGTGCGCGGAGTACACCAGCTTGCCGGAGTCGACGAGGGTGTGCGACAGCCTGCGGACGGGCTCCAGGGTGGGTCGCTCATGGGGCAGTCCGTCGACGGGGATCCCGGTCCAGTTGATGCCCTCGACGATGATGAGGAGGTCCGGGTTGGCCTCGGTCAGGATGCGGTCACCGGCCCGCTGGGAGGCGGCGAACCAGTCGTGGCGGTCGCCCAGACCCCAGTTGGGGTCGTCCCACACCGAGCGGCGTACCTCGTTGTAGAGGTCTGCGCCGACCACCCGTTCGTTGTCCCGGTAGCGGCGGGCCATGAACAGCCAGTCGCTCTCCCAGTCCGCCGCCGACCGGCTCGCGTTCCAGCGCTCGTTGCCGTCCACCGCGCAGCACCACCGCGTGGTGTTGGTGTGGTTGTTCAGGATCACCGCGAGTCCGGCGGCGGTGAGTTCCCGTACCACCACGTCGTACACCTGGAGGGGAGTTCTGCCGCGCAGCTCCGGATTGGCGGCGACCGCGTCGTCCGTCACGGGGCGGGTGTCATGGATCATCTCGTTGGAGAACGGCAGCCGGACGCTGTTGATGCCCAGCTCCCGGAATCCGGAGACGATCTCCTCGATGGACGCCCGGTCCAGTCCCAGCGGCATCCGTCCCGCGTTCTCGCCCGCGTGGTGGTTGGCGTCCTCGTCCTGACCGCCGGAGCCCGTCCATGTCCCGCTCGCGCCGTGCCAGTTGCCGGACTTCAGCTTGAACCGCTTCCCGTCGGCGTCCACGATCCAGCGGCCCCGAGTGCTCAGCGGCCCCTTCCAGTCGGCCGCCGCCGGGGTGGGCGTGGGCGCCGCCTCCGCGCCCGCCGGGGCGCGCTGCGCCGTCCGCGGGGCGGCGGTGGCATCCGGTGCCGAGAGGCACAGCAGTACCAGGACGGTGGCCAGTAACGGTCTGACGAGGGATCCGTTCACGAAGTCCGTCCCGGAGGTGTGGGGGTGGTGTCCGCGCCATGATGGCCGGTGTCACCCCCGGGGGCCAGCCCCCCATTGAGCCAACGCGCGTCCCGGAGCCTCGCCCGGCACATCGCCCAGCATCTCGTCCGCGCGGTGGACGGGACTTCCGCCGGGTGGCCGAGCGGGCCCTTCCGGTGTCATCCCCGGGACCGGGCGGAACGGCCCCGTGGGACGACGCCCCGCGCTGAAGGGCTCAGCAGGATGTTCTGCATGAGCTCGCAGACGGTCCCCGCATCCTCGACCCCCATTGCCCCGGCGCCCCGTTGGGCGGTGTGGGCGGCCCACGCCACCACCTGGGTCGTCCTGCCCAGCGGTCTGTGGCGTATCGCCCTGGTGCTGGGACATCCGGCCGGTTACACCGGCGAGGGCTTCGCGGACTTCCGGTCTCCGGGCGCGAAGGTCTGGATGCTGGCGCTGAGCGTGGTGTGCGAATGCGTGGCCTTCCTGACGATCGGCCTGGTGCGGCCGTGGGGTGAGGTCGTGCCGCGCTGGATACCGTGGCTCGGCGGGCGGGCCGTGCGCCCGATGGCCGCCGTCGTGCCGGCCGCGCTGGGCGCGGTGGCGCTGACCGCTCTCTGGGCCGACGTCCCCCGGTGGTGGACCTACTCCCACCCCGACATGACGGACACCGGAAGCCTCGTCGTCGGCATCCTCTACCAGCCGCTCGTACTGTGGGGCCCCTTGACCGGGGCGGTCACCGTCTCCTACTACCGGCGCCGCCGGCCGCGCGGTCGCCGTGTCGGCTCCGCCTGAGCACCCTGTGGTATTCATCCCTTGTCGCGGCTTTTGTCAGAAAACATGCGGGAACGGGATGGAGCTGGGGACGTGGCGTTCGCGGAGTCTTCCGGCGGGGACGGGCCACCCGCCTCCCGCCGGTCGCTGGTCCCGCTGCTGGCCGTGTGCGCCGGGTACTTCATGGTGATCCTGGACGTCACGGTCATCAATGTGGCCGTACCGGTGATCGGCCGGGAGCTGTCGGCCTCGCTCACCGGAATCCAGTGGATCACCGATGGATACACCCTGGTCTTCGCCGGGTTCCTGCTGACCGGTGGAGCGCTGGGGGACAGGCTGGGGAACCGCCGGGTCTTCTGCGCCGGGGTGGCGGTGTTCACCGTCTCCTCGGCCGCGTGCGCCTTCGCGCCGACCACGCCGTTCCTGGTCGCGGCCCGGTTGGCGGAGGGGCTCGGCGCGGCGCTGATCGTCCCCGGCTCGCTGGCCCTGCTCCAGCAGGCGTATCCGGATCCGGCCGACCGCTCACGGGCCTTCGGACTGTGGGGTTCCGTGGCGGGCATCGCTGCCTCGGCCGGGCCGCTGCTGGGCGGACTGCTGGTCTCCACGGTGGGCTGGCGGTGGGTGTTCCTCATCAACCTGCCCGTCGGCGTCGCCTGTCTGGTGCTCACCCCGCGCCATGTGGCCCGCTCCCCGACGGTCACCGGCAGGGCCCTGGACTGGCCCGCGCAGTGCGCGGTGGTCGCGGCCGTGGCGTCGCTGACCGCGGCGCTCAACGAGGCCGGGCGGCGCGGCTGGTCCGATCCGGCCGTCCTCGCCGGAGTGGGGCTCTCCGTGGTGGCTGCCGTGGCGTTCGTGGTGCGCGAGCGGCTGGCCCGTGGCCCCGCCCTGCCGCCGGATCTGCTGCGGTCACCGGCGCTGGGCGGCGGAGCCGCCATCGGTCTGCTGTTCAACTTCGGCTTCTACGGCATGGTGTTCACCGCCAGCCTCGACTTCCAGCACCAGCGTGGCTTCAGCGCCCTGGCCACCGGGGTGGCACTGTTCCCCGCGGTGGCGATGACGATGTTCGCCTCCGTCCTGTCCGGACGGCTCACCCGCAGGACCGGCGACCGTCCGCTGGTGGTCAGCGGCATGCTGCTGGCCGCCCTGGGGCTGGGCGGCTGGGCAGCGGCGGGGGACGACCCCGGCTACGCGCTGCTGGTGGTCCCGATGATGGCGGCGGGATTCGGCACCTCGTTCGCGCTCACCGGCTCGACCTCCACCATCATGGGCGCCGTGCCCCCGGCGTACTCGGGCACCGCCTCCGCCCTGTTCAACACCACCCGCCAACTCGGCAGCGCCACCGGAGTGGCACTCGGCGGCACCCTGCTCGCCACGGCCGCCACCTACGGCCGCGGACTGCGTCTCAGCATGGCCATCGGCGCCCTCGCCTATCTGACCGCCGCGGCTCTCGCCTGGTGGTGCGTACCGTCCCGGACCGGGCGCGAGGTTCCCGCCGGGCACTGAAACACCCGCCGCGTGACCCGACGTATAAGGTGACCGGGAAGCCGCCGACCGCTCCTGCGGAGGGAACGGAGAGACACGTGCAGGACGCCACCCCCGTCGAGCACTCGACCGGCCCCGACGCCGCCCTGCGCGACCGCCTCGCTGGCGGACCCAACGCGCTGTTCGTCTACGGCACCCTCCAGTTCGACGCCGTACTCACCCATCTGCTCGGCCGGCTGCCCCGGAGCACCCCCGCGGCCGCCCCCGGCTGGCGCGCCGCCGCCCTCGAAGGCCGTGTCTACCCGGGGCTGGTCCCCGCACCCGGTGCCGCGGCCCCCGGTCTGCTGCTCATCGATCTGAGCCTCACCGAATGGAAGATCCTCGACGCGTTCGAGGACGACGAGTACGAGCCGGGCCGGATAGCGCTGACCTCCGGCGCCCAGGGCTGGGCCTACCTCTGGCGCGAGGGCGATGTCCGCCCGGAGACCTGGCAGGCGGCCGACTTCGCCGCCCGCCACCTGACGGAGTTCACCGCCCTGTGCGCCGAGGTCGCCCCGGAACTGACCGCGGCGGCCACCCGCTCCTAGCCGGGAAACACGGCACCGGACCACCGGACGAAAAGCGTCCAGGCCGACCCGTGACGGGCCGGCCTGGACGTGGCGTGGTGGAGCGGATCAGACCAGGTCGAACCGGTCCAGGTCCATGACCTTGGCCCAGGCGGCGACGAAGTCCCGCACGAACTTCTCCTTCGCGTCATCGCTCGCGTAGACCTCGGCGAGCGCGCGGAGTTCGGAGTTCGAGCCGAAGACCAGGTCGGCACGGGTGCCGGTCCACCGGACCGCACCGCTGGCGTCGCGGGCCTCGAACTCGTCCTGCGCCTCGGAGGTGGACTTCCAGGTCGTGCCCAGGTCGAGCAGGTTGACGAAGAAGTCGTTGGTCAGAGTGCCCGGACGGTCGGTGAGGACACCGTGCTTCGAACCGCCGTGGTTGGCGCCCAGCACCCGCAGGCCACCGACGAGGGCGGTCATCTCGGGGCCGCTCAGGGTGAGCAGGTTGGCCTTGTCGAGCAGCAGGTACTCGGCCGGCAGGCGGTTGCCCTTGCCCACGTAGTTGCGGAAGCCGTCGGCGGCCGGCTCCAGGGCGGCGAAGGACTCGACGTCCGTCTGCTCCTGGGAGGCGTCCACCCGGCCCGCCGAGAACGGCACCTCGACCTCGACGCCGCCGTCCTTGGCCGCCCGCTCGACGGCCGCGTTGCCCGCGAGCACGATCAGGTCGGCCAGGGAGACCTGCTTGCCACCCTTGGCGTTGAAGGACTCCTGGATGCCCTCCAGGGTGCGGAGCACCTGGGCGAGCTCGTCCGGGTTGTTGACCTCCCAGCCGCGCTGCGGCTCCAGACGGAGGCGCGCGCCGTTGGCGCCACCGCGCTTGTCGCTGCCGCGGAAGGTCGAGGCCGAGGCCCAGGCGGTGCCGACCAGCTGCGAGACGGTCAGACCGGAGGCGAGGACCTGCTCCTTGAGCGCGGCGGCGTCGGCGGCGTCGATGGCCTCACCGGTGCGCGCGGGCAGCGGGTCCTGCCAGAGCAGCACCTCGGAGGGCACCTCGGCGCCGAGGTAGCGCACGACCGGGCCCATGTCGCGGTGGGTCAGCTTGTACCAGGCGCGGGCGAAGGCGTCCGCGAACTGGTCGGGGTTCTCGTAGAAGCGGCGCGAGATCTGCTCGTAGACCGGGTCGAAACGCAGCGACAGGTCGGTGGTGAGCATCATCGGGAGACGCTTCTTCGACGGGTCGTGCGCGTCGGGGATGATGGCCTCGGCGTTCTTCGCCACCCACTGGTTGGCACCGGCCGGGCTCTGGGTGAGCTCGTACTCGTACTCGAAGAGGTTCTTGAAGAACTCGTGGCCCCACCGGGTCGGGGTGCTGGTCCAGGTCACCTCGAGGCCACTGGTGATGGCGTCGCCGCCCTTACCGGTCCCGTAGGTGCTGCGCCAGCCCAGGCCCTGCTCCTCGAGGCCCGCGGCCTCGGGGTCGTCGCCGACGTGGTCGGCCGGACCGGCACCGTGGGTCTTGCCGAAGGTGTGGCCACCGGCGATCAGCGCGACGGTCTCCTCGTCGTTCATCGCCATCCGGCGGAACGTCTCACGGATGTCCCGGGCCGCGGCGATCGGGTCCGGGTTGCCGTTCGGGCCCTCGGGGTTCACGTAGATGAGGCCCATCTGGACCGCGCCGAGCGGGCTCTCCAGCTCACGGTCGCCGGAGTAACGGGCGTCGCCGAGCCACTCGGTCTCGGGGCCCCAGTAGACGTCCTCCTCCGACTCCCAGACGTCCTCACGGCCACCGGCGAAGCCGAAGGTCTCGAAGCCCATCGACTCCAGGGCGACGTTACCGGTGAGGATCATGAGGTCGGCCCAGGAGATGGCCTGGCCGTACTTCTTCTTGACCGGCCAGAGCAGACGGCGGGCCTTGTCCAGGTTGCCGTTGTCCGGCCAGCTGTTCAGCGGGGCGAAGCGCTGCTGACCTGCGCCCGCGCCACCGCGGCCGTCGCTGATGCGGTACGTGCCCGCGCTGTGCCAGGCCATGCGGATCATCAGCGGGCCGTAGTTGCCGAAGTCGGCCGGCCACCAGTCCTGCGAGGTGGTGAGCACCTCGGCGATGTCCCGCTTCACGGCGGCGAGGTCGAGGCCCTGGAACGCCTCGGCGTAGTCGAACTCCTCGCCGAGCGGGTTGGCCACGGCCGGGTTCTTGGCAAGGATCTTCAGGTTCAGCCGGTCGGGCCACCACTGGCGGTTTCCGCCGCCTTGCGTCGGGTGCGGTGCGCGCCCGTGGGCGACCGGGCAGCCTCCGCCTTCCGTCTTCGCGTCTACGACGACTGCGTCATGGTTCTCAGACATGGGAATCCTTCCGGACCAGGCGGATCACGGTGCTCATGAACTGCGGATGGTGGAACGGTCGGGGCGCTGCCCCGGCAGGTGACTCCGGCGTCCTCGGTCGGGAAGACGACCGGGAGGCCGGTGCCGTCGGACGCGGTGAGGCGGATGTCCTCGCGCATGACGGGGGAGGGAGGCAGGGGGCCACGTGCTCGGACCGCGCGACGCGGGAGGCCGTCACCCGAGGGCCTGCACCGCGGGGCTGTCCGGCGGTGGTCCCGTCACGTCTCTTTCTCCTGTCGTACTGGAGGCTTCCTGTCTCTTGGCTCTCGCCGGAACCGATCCTACGATGGACAGAATCTAAGTCAAGAAGTGCGCCAAACCCATATCCGATCGGATCCCGGATGCCCATTGGTAAACTTCGGGAGTCCCACCGAACCTGAATAGGTGAACCGATATGAGTGACCTGCTGGAGCGACTGCGAGGGCGCGGCTGGCGGATGACGTCCCAGCGGCGTGTCGTTGCGGAGGTCCTCGACGGCGATCATGTGCATCTCACCGCCGACGAGGTGCACGCCCGTGCGGCCCGGAGGCTGCCCGAGATCTCCCGGGCGACCGTCTACAACACCCTCGGAGAGATGGTCTCCCTGGGTGAGGTCATAGAGGTCTCCACCGACGGTCGGGCCAAGCGCTACGACCCCAACGCGCACCATCCGCACCAGCACCTGGTGTGCTCAGGCTGCGGCACCATCCGCGATGTGCATCCGACCGGCGACCTGCTGGCCGGTCTTCCCGCGGAGGAACGGTTCGGCTTCACGGTGTCCGCGGTCGAGGTCACCTATCAGGGGCTCTGCCCCTCCTGCGCCTAGGCGGCAGACGGGCCGCAGGCAGGTGCCACGCCGGCCGACGCCCCCGCATTTACACCGTATAGCAGACAGGGGGCCTTGCCGCAAGGCCCCCATACCGGGCGAAAATCGCTGCTCGCGTTCCGAGGGCCGGACGCGAGACGGGAGCGACATGCGGGTTCTGCTGTCCACGATCGGGTCACGCGGTGAGGTCCAGCCGGTGGTGGCACTGGCCGTCCGGCTGATGGCGATGGGGCAGGAGGCCGTGGTGTGCGCGCCGCCCGACTTCCGGGAGTGGGCTGAGTCCCTGGGCGTCACCTATGTGTCCGTGGGCCCCGAGCTGCGGGGGACGGCGCGGCGGAGCGCCACCGCCGTCCCTTCGCCGGAACAGCGGCGGCAGATGATCGAGGGCACGGTCGCGGCGCAGTTCGACGCGGTCGGCGCGGCCGCCGATGGCTGTGACGTCATCGTGGCCGGGGGAGCGCTCGCCATCGCGGCGCACTCGGTGGCCGAACGCCACGGCATCGGTTACGTCTACGCGGCGTTCGCTCCGGTCACCCTGCCCTCGGCGCACCACGCGCCCCCGGTCTTCGGGATGCTCGGGCAGCGGCCCCCGGACGGGGCGGTGGACCACCGCACCCTCTGGGCCGAGGACGCCGCACGCTGGAACACCCAGTGGGGCGCGGCCCTCACCGCGCGGCGCGCGGCCGTCGGACTGCCCCCGGTCGAGGATGTGCGCGACCACCTGTTCACCCGGACCCCGTGGCTGGCCGCGGACCCGGTACTGGCTCCGTGGCCGGAGCCGTCCGAGCTGGAGGTGATCCGGACCGGCGCCTGGACACTCCCGGACCACCGCTCGCTCCCCGCCGGACTGGAGAGGTTCCTGGACGCCGGGGAGCCGCCCGTCTACTGCGGGTTCGGCAGTGTCCGCGCCCCCGAGGGCGTCACCGGGGCGGTGATCGACGCGGCTCGTGCGCTCGGCCGCCGGGTGGTCCTCTCTCGGGGCTGGGCCGGGCTGTCGCCCGTGGACGGCCACCCCGACTGCATGGTGATCGACGAGGTCAACCAGCAGGCCCTGTTCCGGCGGGTGGCGGTGGTGGTGCACCACGGTGGGGCCGGTACGACCACGGCCGCCGCGATGGCGGGGGCGCCACAGGTGGTCGTTCCGCAGATGTTCGACCAGTTCTTCTTCGCCCGGCGCGTCGAGGAGCTGGGCATCGGCAACGCACAGGCCTCCGGTGGTCCCACCGCCGACTCACTGCGCGCGGCCCTCCACCAGGCGCTCGCGCCCACGGTGGCGGACCGGGCGCGCGCCGTCGCGGGCGAGATGCGCACCGACGGGACGCTGACCGCCGCCCGGCGGCTGGTCGGGGAACACCGCTAGGTGTATTGATCACGAGCGTTGTTGACGCTGGTGGGTCTTGATCATGGCGAAGACCTCCGGTGTGGTGGAGCTGTCTAGGACTGCACCACACGGAGG
>NZ_JBWKKP010000040.1:40110-43740 GCF_056431485.1 Streptomyces sp. NPDC045899 | reverse complement strand
TTGTGTTTTTTTGTTTCGGTGCACCTGCGCCCCGCGGGGGCGGGGGGGGGGGGGGGGGGGGGGGGTGGGGGGTTTTCCCCCCCCCCCCCCCCACCGCGATGGCCCTGGCCGGTCCGGTGGCCGGACGGATTCCCGGGGCCGGCGCGGTACGGGCGATGGCGTGGTGTCTGGGGCTGGGGGCGGCGGGGCTGTGCGCGGTGCCCGTGGCGCCGACGCTGCCGGGGTGTATCGCGGCGGCCACGCTGTGCGGAGCGGCGCTCGGGGTGGCCGACGCGCTGACGCTCATCGCCACGCAGGCGGCCGTGGCCCCCGAGCGCGCCGGTGAGGCGTCGGGGGTGACCAAGACGGTGATCACCGTGGCGGCCGGGCTGGGTGTGTCGCTGTGCGGTCCGCTGTCCGGTCCCCACGGCGGTCCGGTGTCCGCACCGGCCCTGGGCGCCGCTCTGACCGGCGCCGGGCTCTGCTGTCTCACCGGTGCGCTGCTGCTCGGGCTCAGGCCACGAGGGTGGTGCGGGGACCGGCGGGCGCGGCGGACCGGCGGCTGAGGCCCGGGCCCCGGAGGGCCGGATCGGCGGGCCCGGGGTGGCCGGATTGAAGCCACCCGTTCAGTGGAATAAAAAGGAATTAAGGTGCATAGAGCACATCCGGCTCGGCGAGCCCGCCGGGCCCGACCAGACGAGGGCGCCATGTCTTCTTCTCACCGCGAGAACGCCGCCGCACCGGATCCGGACGCGGGCCCCGCCCACGCCCATTCCCCCCGGTCCACCGGGGCCGTGCTCACCGCCCATGACGTGGGTCTGCTGGTGGTGCGTCTCGGTGTCGGTCTGATCGTCGCCGCGCGCGGCGCACAGCATCTGTTCGGCTGGTGGGACGGCCTGGGGATCGACAAGACGGCCGTGGCCTTCGCGCAGTTCGGCTATCCGGCGCCGAAGGCGATGGCGGTCATCTGCGGACTGACCGAGACCTTCGGCGGACTCGCGCTGGCGGTGGGACTGATCACCCCGCTCGCCGGTGCGGCAGTGGCGGGCACGATGGCCAACGCCGTGGCCGCGTCCTGGGAGCTCGGCCTCTTCGGCGGCTTTGAGTTCCCCCTGCTCATCGGGGTGGTCGCGGCCGGTCTCGCACTCAGCGGCGCGGGCCGCATCTCCTTCGACGCACTGCTCCCCGGACTGCGCTCGCAGCGGCTGATCTACGGGGTGGCGGCGCTGCTCCTGGGGGCCATCCTGGCGGCGATCACGATCGTACTGAGCAAAACCTGATACCACTCCGGTCCGGATGTGGGAGATGAGTGAACGGAAAGCGCCGGCTCTCCGTATTCCTGAGTAGGCGCGCCCTGGCAGAGGGGTGCGCGTTGCGCCGCGCAGGACCATCCGAGACCGGAGGACCGCACATGAACGACCGGTTCAACCCCAACGACCGGTTCACCCCGCCCATCCAAGCCCTCCCCGACGGAGAGGCCGAGGTCCGGCTGGAACTCCATCTGCCCTGGGAGGTCGTCGCCGCGCTCGGACAGGAGGCGGGCCGGCTGGCTGCCCAGCTGGGACGTCCGGTGAGCCTGGACGAATCGGTCAGCCACCGGCTGCGCAGCCAGTTCGGCGGCGCCCACGCCAAGCACTCCCAGGAGCGCAGCCAGCCCGCGGCCACCGCGGGCCACACCCCGCCGCCGCTCGCCGCCCGCTCCCCCGGTGAGCAGGCCCGGCAGGCGATCGAGAAGATCAACGGCTCGAGCACCCCGCCCGGTGGCGGCACCGCGCCGTCCGCGGAGACCGCGGCCGGGCCCCAGCCGATCCCGGTCCGCGAGTCGGCCCCGGCCGATGCCCGCGGCATCCTGGAGCGGCCCACCCGGGCCAGCGGCACGGTGAACGGCGCGGCGTCCGAGACATCGAGATAGGGCGGCTCCGCCGTCCACGGTGACGAGGGCGCCGTCCGCGGAGGACGGACGCCCTCGTATCCGTGGGTCCGGATCCCGCCCTCCCGTCCGCGTCGTGAGTGGCGCACGGACGGGGTACCCGGGACGCTGTGCGCACGGCGCGTTTCCGAGATGACGACGACTGACACAGGCAGGAGTGGCCAACCATGGCGGAGCAGGCTCACATCGGTGTGACCGGACTGGCGGTGATGGGCAGCAACCTGGCCCGCAACTTCGCCCGGCACGGCCACACGGTGGCCGTGCACAACCGGACGCCCGCGCGGACGCGGGCGCTGGTGGAGGAGTTCGGCAGCGAAGGCCACTTCGTACCGGCCGAGACGGCCGAGCAGTTCGTGGCCTCGCTGGAGCGCCCGCGGCGGCTGGTGATGATGGTCAAGGCGGGCGCGCCGACGGACGCGGTGATCGAGGAGTTCGCCCCGCTGCTGGAGCCGGGCGACATGATCGTGGACGGTGGCAACGCGCACTTCGAGGACACCCGGCGCCGTGAGGCGGCGCTGCGCGAGCGCGGACTGCACTTCGTGGGCAGCGGCATCTCCGGCGGCGAGGAGGGCGCCCTGCACGGCCCGAGCATCATGCCGGGCGGTTCGAAGGAGTCGTACGAGGCGCTGGGCCCGCTGCTGGAGGACATCTCCGCCAAGGTGGACGGCACTCCCTGCTGCACCCACATCGGCCCGGACGGCGCCGGACACTTCGTGAAGATGGTGCACAACGGCATCGAGTACGCCGATATGCAGCTGATCGCGGAGTCCTACGACCTGCTGCGGCGCGCCCTGGGCATGACCCCGGGCGAGATCGCGGAGGTGTTCCGCACCTGGAACGGCGGGCGCCTGGAGTCGTATCTGATCGAGATCACCGCCGAGGTGCTGGCGCACACCGACGCCGTGACCGGCCAACCCTTCGTGGACGTGGTGCTGGACCAGGCCGAGCAGAAGGGCACCGGCCGCTGGACCGTGCAGACCGCGCTCGACGTGGGTGTGCCGGTGAGCGGTATCGCCGAGGCGGTGTTCGCGCGCTCGCTGTCCGGCCACGCGGATCTGCGGGACGCGGCGCAGGGGCTGCCGGGGCCGTCGGCCGAGGGGCTCTCGGGCGCGGCGGCGGAGCGGTTCGCCGATGACGTCGAGCAGGCGCTGTACGCGTCGAAGATCGTGGCGTACGCGCAGGGTATCCACCAGATCCAGGCGGGCAGCCAGGAGTACGGCTGGGACATCGACCCGGGCGCGGTGGCGCGGATCTGGCGGGGCGGCTGCATCATCCGGGCGCGCTTCCTGAACCGGATCACCGAGGCGTACGCGCGGGAGCGGACCCCGGTGACCCTGCTGACCGCCGACTACTTCGCCGAGGCGCTGGGGGCGGCCCAGGACGCCTGGCGGCGGGTGGTGGCCACCTCGGCCGAGCTGGGCGTTCCGGCTCCCGGGTTCTCGGCGGCGCTGGCGTACTACGACGCGCTGCGCTCCGAGCGGCTTCCGGCGGCGCTGGTCCAGGGGCAGCGGGACTTCTTCGGCGCGCACACCTACCGGCGCACCGACCGTGACGGCTCGTTCCACACCCTCTGGGGCGGGGACCGCAGCGAGCGCCCGGCCTGAGCGGTGCCGGGGGGGGGGGGGGGGAGGGGGGGGGGGGGGGGGGGGGGGGGGGGGGGGGGGGGGGGGGGGGGGGGGGGAGGGGGGGGAGGGGGGGGGGGGGGGGGAAGGGAGGGGACG
>NZ_JBWKKP010000040.1:0-40103 GCF_056431485.1 Streptomyces sp. NPDC045899 | reverse complement strand
CACGCCCGCGCCCTTTCTCCTTCCTTCCCCCCCCCCCCCCCCCCCCCCTCGCCCCCCCCCCCCCCCCCGGGGCGGGATCAGGCGGTGTAGCGCCGGAAGGACGGTACGGCGGCGGCCAGGCCCAGGGTGCTGACGGCGACGAGCAGACCGCCCGCGGTGACCGCGGCGCGCGGTCCGGCCAGGGATCCGGCGGTGCCGTGCAGCAGGTCCGCCAGCCGCGGTCCGCCCGCGACCACCACGGTGAACACCCCCTGCATCCGGCCGCGCATCTCGTCGGTGGCCGCGGACTGGAGGATCGCCCCGCGGAACACCATGGACACCATGTCGGCAACGCCCGCCAGCGCCAGGAACGCCACCGCCCACCACAGGTCGGCGCTGAGTCCGAATCCGGTGATGGCCACGCCCCAGGCCACCACGGCGGCCGTCACCATGAGGCCGTGGCGGCGGGCCCGGGAGAAGGTGCCCGACATCAGCCCGCCGGTCACCGCGCCGAGCGGGATGGCCGCGAAGAGCAGACCGAGGGCGAACCCCTCGCCCCAGGGCGCGTAGACATCCGCGGCGAGCTGTGGGAACAGCGCCCGGGGCATACCGAAGACCATCGCGATGATGTCGGCGACGAAGGACAGCAGCAGGATCCGGTGGGTGGCGATGTAGCGGAAGCCGTCGGCCACGTCCCGCCATCCGGCCCGGCGCCTGCCCCCGTCGGCGCCCGCGCCCGGGGGCTCGGTGAGCGGTGGCAGGGCGGGCAGCCGCCAGACGGCCCAGAGCGCCGCGCAGAGCGCGACGGCGTCGATCAGATAGAGCACCGGCAGCCCGAGTACGGGGATCAGGGCGCCCGCGAGCAGCGGACCGACGATCATGCCGGTCTGGGCCACGGTGGACTGGAGGGCACCGGCCGCGGGCAGTTCGCCGGCGGGCACCAGCCGGGCGATGGACGCCTGCCGCGCCGGGGAGTTCATTCCGAAGAAGCCCTGCTGGGCGGCGAGCAGCACCATGAGCAGCAGCACCGAGTCCAGGCCGGCGAAGGACTGCGCCCAGAACAGCACCGAGGTCACGGCGATGCCCGCGTTGGTGATCAGCATCAGGGTGCGCCGGTCCATGCGATCGGCGATGACCCCGCCCCACAGCGCGAAGACCACCAGCGGGAGCAGCCCCGCGAAGCTGGCGTAGCCCACCCAGGCCGAGGAGCCGGTGATGTCGTAGATCTGCTTGGGCACGGCCACGGCGGTCAGCTGACTGCCGACGGCGGTGACCGTCGTGGAGCCCCACAGCCGCCGGTAGGGCCGGTGGCGCAGCGGCCGGGTGTCCATCACCCAGCGGCGCCAGCCGGTCTTCGGCGGGGCGGGCGGGGCGGCGCCCTCCTCGGTTCCGCTCTCGGATGAGCCGGTGTCGTCGTCGGTGTTGCGCGCGGTCTCCACGGCGGTGGTGTGTCCTCCTGCGTCCGGGGGCCCGTCGGCCGGAGGCGGGTGTCCTCAGGCCGGGGACCATTGTGACGACCGCCCCGAGGGGCGGTGACACCGTCTCAGCCCCCGGCTGCCGACGAGATCGGCCGGTCGCCGTGGATCCGGCCGCCGAGGGAGGTCAGCCGGGTGCCGCTGCCGCCCCAGCGGTCGGCGATGATCTCGGCGGCGATACTGACCGCGGTCTCCTCCGGGGTACGGGCGCCCAGGTCCAGTCCGATCGGTGAGGCCAGCCGGTCCAGCCGGTCCTCGCCGAGACCGGTGGCGCGCAGCCGCCGCAGCCGGTCGTCATGGGTGTGGCGGGAGCCCATGGCGCCGACGTACGCCAGCGGCAGCCGCAGCGCCTCCTCCAGCAGCGGTACGTCGAACTTGGGGTCGTGGGTGAGGACGCAGACCACGGTGCGCTCGTCCACCCGGCCCGCCTCCGCCTCGGCACGCAGATAGCGGTGCGGCCAGTCGGTCACCACCTCGTGGGCCTCTGGGAACCGGCGCCGGGTGGCGAACACCGGCCGGGCGTCGCAGACGGTGACGTGGTAGCCGAGGTAGACGCCCATCCGGGCCATCGCGGCGGCGAAGTCCACGGCGCCGAAGACCAGCATCCGGGGCGGTGCGGCGTGGACCGACACGAACAGGGTCAGCTCCTCGTCGGTGCGGGTGCCGTCGTAGCCGTAGGCCAGGGTGCCGGTGCGGCCGCCCGCCAGCAGCCCGCGGGTGTCCTCGGCGACGGCCGCGTCCAGCCGGGCCGAGCCCAGCGAGCCCGAGGTGCCCTCGGGCCGGACCACCAGCCGCCGTCCCAGCCGCCCCTCCGGGTCGGGACCGGTGACGGCCACACAGATCACCTCGGCCACCGGCTCTCCGGCGGCCACCGCTTCGGCCACTCCCCCGAACTCGGGGAAGCCCTCGGGGTCGATCCGCTCCACGAAGACGTCCATGACGCCGCCGCAGGTCAACCCGACCGCGAAGGCGTCGTCATCGCTGACCCCGTAGCGCTGGAGCACCGGGGTGCCCCCGGCGGTGACCTCCTGGGCCAGTTCGTAGACCGCCGCCTCGACACAGCCGCCGGAGACGCTGCCCACCGCGGATCCATCGGGCCCGACCAGCATGCTCGTACCGGCGGGCAGCGGCGAGGAGCGCCAGGTCGCGACCACGGTGGCGCGGGCGAAGGGCTCGCCCTCACGCCACCACCGGTGCATCTGAGCTACGACGTCTCGCATGGATCCCCATTCTCCTCGCACCCGATGTAAGAGGTTGATACATTCAATGTATGAGCCTCTCACATCACTCACCGAGCAGCGACATCACTTTGCGGATCAATGGCACGGCCCACCCCCTGACCATCGACAACCGGACGACCCTGCTCGATGTGCTGCGCGAGCGACTCGGTCTGACGGGCACCAAGAAGGGCTGTGACCACGGCCAGTGCGGCGCCTGCACCGTGCTGATCGACGGCGAGCGGGTGAACAGCTGCCTGATGTTCGCGGTGGCCGCCGAGGAGCGCGAGATCGTCTCGATCGAGGGTGTCTCCGAGCTGGACGGCGGCACCGGACTCCACCCGGTGCAGCGGGCGTTCCTGGACCACGACGGGCTCCAGTGCGGCTACTGCACCCCGGGCCAGATCTGCTCGGCCATCGGCGCCCTGGACGAGGCCCGGCGGGGCTGGCCGAGCCATGTCACCGAGGACACCGGAGCGGGCGTGGCCGACGCCGCGGAGCTGGACGCACAGGAGGTGCGCGAGCGTATGAGCGGCAATCTGTGCCGGTGCGGCGCCTACAACGGCATCGTGGAGGCCGTCCTGGAGGCCGCGGGCGGCCCCGGTGAGGGCACCGCCGCCACGAGCCCGGCCGGGGGTGTGCGATGAAGGAGTTCGCTTACGCCCGCGCGGGCGACGCCCGGGAGGCCGCCGAGCTGATCGAACAGCGCCCGGACGCCACCTATCTCGGCGGCGGCACCAATCTGGTGGACCTGATGAAGCTCGGGGTCACCGACCCCGGTCTGCTGGTGGACGTGTCCCGGCTGCCGTACGACCGGATCGAGCACCGCGACGACGGTTCGGTGCTGATCGGCGCCACCGTGCGCAACGGCGAGCTGGCGGGCGACCGGGGGATCCGGACCCGCTTCCCGATGCTGTCCCAGGCGCTGCTGTCGGGCGCCTCCGGGCAGTTGCGCACCGTCGCCACGGTGGGCGGCAACCTGCTCCAGCGCACCCGCTGTGTGTACTTCCAGGACGTCACCAAGCCGTGCAACAAGCGTGAGCCGGGCACGGGGTGTCCCGCGGTCGAGGGCGCGCACCGCGATCTGGCCGTGCTGGGCACCTCCGACCACTGCGTGGCCTCCCATCCGTCCGATATGGCGGTGGCGCTGGTCGCGCTGGACGCCGTGGTCCACCTGCGGTCGGTGGACGGCACCACTCGCACGGTGCCGGTGGCGGAGCTGTATCTGCTGCCCGGTGACACCCCGCAGCGCGAGACCGTCCTCGAACGCGGCGATCTGATCACCGCGGTCGAACTGCCCGCGCCGCCGGCGGGCGCGGCGATGCGCTACCGCAAGGTCCGGGACCGCTGGTCGTATGCCTTCGCCCTGGTCAGTGTGGCCACCTCGGTGTCGGTGGCCGATGACGGCTCGCTCGCGGACGTGCGGATCGCGCTCGGCGGGGTGGCGCCGCGGCCGTGGCGCGCGAGCGTCGCCGAGGAGCGGCTGCGGGGGCGGCGGCCGGACGAGGAGACGCTGCGCGAGGCGGCGCGGGCCGAACTGGCCGCCGCGCGCCCGCTCCCCGACAACGCCTTCAAGGTCGATCTGGCCGTGGATCTCATCGTCGCGGGCATCCGCGACCTCAGCACGAGGAAGGACCGCGCATGACCACCATCGAGCGGACGGTCGGCGCCCCGATGACCCGGGTCGACGGCCTGGACAAGGTGACCGGGGCCGCGCGCTACGCCTATGAGTTCCCGGTCGGGGACGTCGGCTATGTGTGGCCGGTGCAGGCCACCGTCGCCCGCGGCCGGGTGACCGGTGTGGACCCGGCTCCGGCACTGGCCCGGCCGGGTGTGCTGGCGGTGCTGGACTCCGGCAACGCCCCGCGACTGAACGCGGAGGCCGAGGTGAGCGCGGACCTGTTCGTGCTCCAAGGCCCCGAAGTGGCCTACCACGGGCAGATCGTGGCCGCGGTGGTGGCCACCTCACTGGAGGCGGCGCGCGAGGGCGCGGCGGCGGTGCGGGTGAGCTATGAGCGCGAGCCGCACGACGTGGTGCTGCGCGCCGACGACGAGGCCGCCGCGGTACCCGAGACGATGACCGACGGCGGCCCGGGCTTCGCCGAGCGCGGGGACACCGATGCCGCGTGGGCGGCCGCCGAGGTCCGCGTCGACCACGTCTACACCACCCCGGTGGAGCATGTGAGCCCGATGGAGCCGCACTCCACGATCGCCCAGTGGGACGAGGACCGGCTGACCCTGCACAACTCCGATCAGGGCCCGTTCATGAGCGCCCAGCTGCTGACCGGGCTCTTCGGGCTCGAGGACGGCGCGGTGGAGGTCGTGGCCGAGTACATCGGCGGCGGTTTCGGCTCGAAGGGCATCCCGCGCTCCCCCGCCGTCCTCGCCGCGCTGGCCGCGCGGGCCGTGGGCCGGCCGGTGAAGATCGCGCTGACCCGGCAGCAGATGTTCGCGCTCATCCCCTACCGGTCGCCCACGATCCAGCGGGTGCGCCTGGGCGCCGGACGGGACGGCCGGCTGACGGTGCTGGAGCACGAGTCGGTGCAGCAGCGCGCACGGCAGGTGCCGTTCGCCGACCAGACGGTGAGCTCGTCGCGGATGATGTACGCCGCGCCCAGCGCCCGGACGACGGTGAAGGTGGCGCCGCTGGATGTGATGACCCCGGCGTGGTTCCGCGCGCCCGGCCACACACCGGGGATGTTCGCCCTGGAGTCGGCCATGGACGAGCTGGCCGTGGAACTGGGCATGGACCCGATCGAGCTGCGGATCCGCAATGAGCCGGAGGTCGACCCGGGCACCGGCAAACCGTTCAGCAGCCGCAGCCTGGTGGAGTGTCTGCGCCAGGGGGCTGCCCGGTTCGGCTGGGAGCGGCGCGATCCGGCACCGGGGATCCGGCAGGAGGGCCGCTGGCTGGTGGGCACCGGAGTGGCCGCCTCGCACCACCCCGACTACACCTTCCCCTCCTCCGCGCTCGCACGTGCCGAGCCGGACGGGACGTTCCTGGTCCGGATCGGCGCGGCCGACCTGGGCACCGGCGCCCGTACGGCGATGACGCAGGTCGCGGCGGACGCGCTGGGTATTCCGCTGTCGCGGCTGCGGCTGGAGATCGGCCGTGCGTCGCTGGGCATGGCCCCGTTCGCCGGTGGTTCGCTGGGCACGTCCTCCTGGGGCTGGGCGGTCGACAAGGCGTGCCGGGCGCTGCTGAAGGAGCTGGACGCGTTCGGCGGGGTGGTCCCGGACGGAGGTCTGGAGGTGCGGGCGGACACCACGGAGGACGTGGGCAGCCGGCCGGAGATGTCCCGGCACACCTTCGGCGCCCAGTTCGCCGAGGTACGGGTGGACCGGGACACCGGCGAGATCCGGGTGGACCGGATGCTGGGGATGTTCGCGGCCGGACGCATCATCAATCCGCAGACGGCCCGCTCGCAGTTCCTGGGCGCGATGACGATGGGTCTGTCGATGGCCCTGCTGGAGATCGGGGAGGTCGATCCGGTCTTCGGTGACTTCGCCAACCACGACTTCGCGGGCTATCACATCGCCGCCCACGCCGATGTGCCCGCGCTGGAGGTGGCGTGGCTGGAGGAGCGGGACAACAGCCCCAACCCGATCGGCGGCAAGGGCATCGGCGAGCTGGGCATCGTGGGCGCGGCGGCGGCGATCGCCAACGCCTTCCACCATGCCACCGGACAGCGGGTGCGCGATCTGCCGATCCGTCTGGAGCGTTCGCGGGAAGCCCTGCGGGCGGCCCGGGGCCTGGAGCGCGGGCCTGCGGGGGGCGCTCCGCGCCAGGTCGGATAGGGTCGGCCGGATGGCAGCCACCGGGCGAGGACGCGACACCTACCACCACGGCGATCTGGCCGCGGCGCTGGTGCAGGCCACCCTGGACATCGTGAACGAGGTGGGAGTGCGCGGCTTCTCCGTCGCGGAGGCCGCGCGCCGCACCCGGGTGAGTCCCGCGGCGCCGTACCGTCATTTCGCCGACCGGGACGCCCTGCTCGCGGCCGCCGCCCTGGAGGTCTCGCGGCGGCTGCGGGCGATCCACGAGGAGGCCATCGCCACCGTGGACACCCCGCAGGAGCGACTGGCCACGGTGGCGGGCAGCTATGTGCGTGCGGCCGCCCGCTACCGCAGCGGCTTCGACATCCTCAACGCTCCCGGTCTGCGCGCCGCCCATCCCGAACTGCGGGAGGCCACACGGGAGTTCGTGGACCTGCTGCTGCCGAGCGCCTTCGAGGTGCTGCCGCCCGGCCGGGGGGCGGAGACCGCGGTGGCACTGCTGGACGCGCTGTACGCCCTGGCCCGTGGCTATGTGGCCCTGCTGCTCGACGGCAGGTTCGGCGATCCCGGCGAGGTGGCCGAGGCCATCGCCCAGCGGGCGCTCCGGGGCGCTCGGGCGCTCGTGGCGGGGTACTGCATACCGGACGAGCCACCGGCGGGCGGTCATCCGGGGTGCTGAGGGATCCCTCCATGGCCACGGATGGCGGAACAACCAGCGCAATTCTCTGACCCAGCTGTGAATTCAGGATTTCCCACCGCATGGCGGGCTATGCCCACTTGACTCCCAGTTGGTCACTACCAAAACCCCTCGTTCAGCTTCCCCTTCATGGTTCTACGCGCGTACCTTCGAATGCGGAACGGAGACACGGCGTTTCCCCGGTGTCTTCGCGCCCGCTCTCCCCCACGGAGCACCCATTCCGGAGGAACACATGTCTTTAACTTCAGACAAGGGCACGCGCCGGGCCCCGTCCCGGCTTCGCTCCCCCTACGCCCTCGGCGGACTGGGGGTCGCGGTCACCGCCGTCGTCCTCGCCACCCTGGCGCCCGCCATGGCCTCGGAGCCTCCCGGCGCCCCCGCCGCCACCGGATCCGCAACGCCCTCCCCCCTCGCACACCCCGAAGGGGACTGGATGGGCTCGACCATCGCCGACCACGAGGCCACCGACCCCGACGCGGCCGCCAAGGCCACGCTCGCGGGCGGTGTGGAGGGAGTGGACGTCAGCAATTACCAGGGGACGGTCGACTGGGCCGCCCTCGGGAATGCGAATGTGCGGTTCGCCTATGTCAAGGCGACCGAGAGCACAGGCTATAAAAATCCCTCGTTCTCCGCGCAGTACGATGGCGCCGCACAACAGGGAATACTGCACGGCGCCTATCATTTCGCACTGCCCGATCGGTCCAGCGGCGCCGCCCAGGCGGACTACTTCATGAACAACGGCGGCACCTGGACCGACGACGGCACCACCCTGCCTCCCGTACTGGACATCGAGTACAACCCGTACGGGGCGGAGTGTTACGGACTGACGCCGGCCCAGATGGTCGAATGGATCAAGGACTTCAGCGGGACGGTGGCGGCGCGCACCGGGCGTGCACCGGTGATTTACACGACCACCAACTGGTGGGCGACGTGCACCGGCAACAGCCCGGACCTGGCGGAGAACCCGCTGTGGCTGGCGCGTTACGCGGCCACCCCCGGGCCACTGCCGGCCGGATGGTCGTCCCAGACCTTCTGGCAGTACACCTCGACCGGACCGGTGGTGGGCGACCACGACCAGTTCAACGGGGATGAGAACGCCCTCAAGGCCCTGGCCGAGGGGTAACCGTCACCGGACGCGCCCGGGCGGCCACCACAGGCCGCCCGGGGGCGTCAAGGTGGCCCGGAGGTGTCAGCGGCCGAGCACACCGCCTATGCCGCCGATGACCCCGTCGAGGGTGTCACCGACGCCGTCCACCACACCACCCACGACGCCCTTGCCGTCATCGCCCTTGGTCTGCGGCGACGTCGGGCGCTCACTCGGCCTGCCCGAGGAGCCCGTCGCCTCGTCACCGGGGGCCTGGCTCGCATCGGTATGCCCGGTGGGCACCTGATCGGCCCGCTGCGCCGGAGCGGTGGCGGCGTGGGACGGTGTGTGCTCCGGGGCGCTCGTGGCCGGGGAGTCCGGCGCGGCGTGGCGTCCGGAGCCGCCGTCGGTATGCGCCGCCCGGCCGGACGACGCCGTGTCCGGTGCGTCCGGGGTGCCGGGAGTGTCCCGGACCGGCCTCGGCTCCTTGGAGGCGGACGGGGTGGCATGGCTGCCGGAGGGCGTGTTGTCCTCGGCCGGGTCGACGTCCGGGGACTGCTTCTGAGCCGAGTTCACATCGGAGCGCGCCTCGACGGACCGGTCGCCGTTCATCGACGAGTGGAGACCGAAGGCGATGCTGCCCGCCACACCGAGGGCGGCGGCCGCCTTGAGCGTGTTGGCGCGCGCCTGCTGCGCCGGTGTCGGTCGGCTGTGTCGGCCCATGGTGTCGCTGTCTCCCCGTTGTGCGTGGCTTGTCCACCGCGGTGCGCATGGATCGTGCGGCGCACCAGTAAAGCCTGATCACAGCGGTGAAGGACAGCCCGATGCGCAGTTGTTACACGCTGAACAACTTGGCGGATGGTACCCCGTCGCGAGACCGCGACACACCGGGTGGGGAGGACATGGTGCGCGGTTCCCGGTGTGTGGCGCTCACACACCGGGAACCGCGGATTCACGTCCGGGCGGTCGCCTCCGGGTAGAACTCCCGCGGACGGCCCCGGGAGTCCTTCAGCCGGGCGAGCAGACTCGCCGGGTACTCGATGGCCCAGTAGCTCAGCAGCGCCACCGGAACGGCCACCGCGAGCACCACCACCACGGCGAGGGGGAAGCCCTCCTGGCCCGACGGGGGCAGCAGTCCGCCCCGGTAGAGCGCGAGCATGATCGGCTCATGCCAGACGAAGAGGCTGTAGCTGGCCAGACCCACCATGGTGAGCCAGCGGGTCGTCAGCCACGCGCTCCACCGTCCGTGGCGCTCCACGTGGACGGTGCTGAACAGCAGCACGGTCCACAGCAGCGCGGCCAGCGGATGGTAGAAGGTGGTGGCGGGGTCCTCCGCGTTCTCACCGGTCAGCGACAGGGTGTAGAGCCCCGCCATCGCCGCCAGCCGCAGGGTGAGGGCCGCCCGCGGGCCGAGCTTCCCCCGGTCACCGAGGGCGACGGCCGCCACCGCCAGCCCCATGCCCGCCGCGAATCCGCCGAAGCGGGCCTGCGGCCCGAAGTACACCGGCCATTCGGTGTGCGGCACGTGGAACCCGTAGCGGGCCACCGCGATCCAGATGAACGGACCGATGTACAGCAGCGCACATCCGACGGCGCACACCGCGACCCGCGACGACCTCCGGCTCAGCGGCCGGGCGGCACGGGCGGCCAGGGGCCCCAGCACCACCAGGGCGAAGTAGAACATGATCTCCAATGACAGCGACCAGGTGGGGCCGATGGTGTAGAAGATCTGCTCCTTGTCGAACACCTGGGTGAAGGTGAGGTGGCGGACCAGGTCCGTCCACTCCCCCGGCAGGGTCGGGTTGCGGGTCGCCCAGATGAGCGCGACCGCCAGGAAGTACAGCGGTACGATCCGCACCGCCCGCCGGAACAGGAAGGTGCGGGCGGGCCGGGTGGACGATCCGTCGATGGCCGCCTTCGCGTACGACAGTGTCAGCAGGTACGCCGACAGGACGAAGAAGAAGTCGATCACCTCCAGCGAGACCAGGGCGTTCGCGTACCGGTTGCCCACCGGTGGGTGCGAACCGTCCCGGTCGTAGGTGAAGTACTGCTGCCAGACGTGGAAGACGACCGTGGAGAGCGCGGCCAGTCCGCGGAACCCCTGGATCTCGCCGTTGCGGTCGCGGGCGGGCTTCTCCGGCCGCTTCCGCGGGCGGGCGGTCCGCGCGGGTGGTGCGGGCGCTGTGGACACCGTGCTCACGAGTCGCTCACCGCCTTGCCCTCGGGGCGCGGGGTGACCCGCCACTGGCGGTCCCGCAGCACCTCCTTCAGCAGCGCCTGCCGCGCCACGATGTTCTTGAAGTGGCTGTAGAAGAGGGTGGACACCAGCAGGTACTGCCAGAACCACGCCTTGCGGCGGCGCAGTTCGGGAACGGCCAGCCGCCATGCGAACAGCGCCTGCACCACACCCGCGGACAGCGTCAGCAACGTGGCCAGCAGGCAGATCGGCACCGTCCAGTCGAGCTGGTCCACTCCGCCCGCGCGCCATGCCGAGTACAGCAGCACCGGCAGGATCTGGAGGGTCAGCCAGGGCTGGATCTCCCGCCATCCCAGCAGCACCAGCAGTCCGGCCTTCTGACGGACGGTGAACGTCTTGGAGCGCAGCGCCCGGGACAGGTACTTCAGCGACACCTGGAGCCAGCCCTGTGCCCAGCGGGAGCGCTGGTTCCACAGCGCCTTGAGGGTGGTGGGCGCCAGCTCACGCGAGACCAGGGTGCGGTCGGTGGCGAACCGGGCCCCCTCGTGCAGCGCGCGCATGGTGGAGTCGATGTCCTCGGTGAGCATCGTGCCGTGCATACGGGTGCGGGCGAGCAGATCGGTGCGCCAGAACCCGTTGGATCCCCCGAACACACCGAAGGTGTAGAGCCGGGTCCGGCCGGGGTGGCTGACGGCGTAGATGGCCTCGAACTCCACACCCACCAGCTTGGACACCCAGGAGCTCTCGCCGTTGCGCACCACGCAGTGGCCCTGGACCACGTCGTAGCCGTTGGAGAGCCAGTGCCACGCGTGCTGGAAGGCGTCGGGGGCCGGATGGTGGTCGGCGTCGAAGATGCCGACCACCTCACCGCGCACCCGGGTGACCGCCGCGTTGACGTTCTGCGCCTTGGAGGTGGAACCCGCCACGGGCAGCAGCACCAGCCGGGAGTCGCGCCGGGCCATCTCCCGCAGGGTGTCCTCGACGGGCATGGGGTGCGGCGTGTTGTACGCGAGCACGATCTCCAGCTCGTTGGGGTACTCCAGGCGCAGGAACGACTCGACCGTGTCCACGATGGTGGCCGCCTCGTTCGGCAGATACGCGGCGATGACCGCGCTGGCCGGGGGGTACGGCTGCGAGGGGCGCTCGGGGCGGGGGGTCGCGTCGAGCGAGAAGAGGCACTCCAGCACGATCATCCCGGCGGAGAGCACCAGCCCGGACACCACCACCCAGTACGCCGCCGAGCCGATGTCCCAGCCCAGTGTCGCGTATGTCTGCTGGTAGACCACGAACGGAATACCGACGCCCAGCACCAGTACCAGTAAAGGCGAGAGCGCGGAGAGCAGTCCGCGGACGCCTTCGGCGAAGGCGCGGCGCACACGGGGGGCGCCGCGCATCCACGCGGCGTACTTCACCGGCCGCAGATCGCGGTGGCGCATCGCCTCGTTCACGGCGTCCCGGGCCCACTGCACGGCCAGGCCGTGGTCGGAGCAGTCGGCCAGCGGGACCCATCCGATGGCGGGGGTCAGCCGGACGTTCTCGTCCGCCACGACGAAACGGGTACCCGCCACCGCGTTGGCGAAGTTCTGCAACCTCTCGCGTGCGGTGTCCTCGTCGATCCCGGGCATGAGGATCAGCAGACGGCCTTCCTCGTCCCAGCCGAGCCGGTCGCAGAAGTCCTCCAGTTTCCCGGCCACTCCGGCCAGCCGCTCGGCCACTTCCCGGCGCACCCGCTGGCCCAGCCGGGCCTCGAGCGCGGCCATCTCGGCTACGGCCACCATGGCCACCACACCACCGGTGCGGCTGGTCTCCACCCGCCGCAGCTCACGGTCGAGTTCGCCGAGGAAGTGGCGCTGGGAGTACAGACCGGTGCGCGGGTCGAGCATCAAGTTCTCGACCGGCACCGGAACACGGCGCAGTTTGGCCTCGATCCGGGCGGACAGCTCCACGGGGTCGGAGCTGGCGGGCACACAGTCGTCGGCGCCACCGCGCAGCAGGTCCGCGACATCGTCGGGGCCCGGGGTGGTGGTCACCATCACCAGGGGGAGGGCCCGGCCGGCGGGGGCGGCGCGGACCTCACGTATCACCTCCAGACCGTGCCGGCTGTCGTCGAGCGCGACGATGGCGTCCGGGGGCGACTGACGCACCTGGCGGTCGACGTCGCCGGGCGACGCGTGGCTCACCTCGTGCCCGGTGGACCGCAGGGTGTGGGTCAGCTGGTCGAGCCGCGGTCCGGGGGTACCGACCGCCAGGACGTGTCCGCTCTGACCCGGTGTGCCGTTGCGGGGGCCGGGCACGCCCGGTGGGGACGATTCGCGTGATCGTGGCTGGTGCGAAATGAGCACCTGTCCGTTCCTTTCTCACAGTTGTGCGTCGCCGAACGGCCGCGGGCATAGCGGATCACCGGCCGGGCGGGAGCAGACCGCCGGGCCCGTCGTGACTGCGGACGGGCTGGGCCGGAAGACGGCGTCGCCGGGGAGGCCGGTGTGCCGGGGTGGGGGGCGGCGGACACAGCGAGGTGCCGCCGCGGTCCCGGACGGTGCCGGTCTCGCGGTGTATCTGCCGTTCGGACGGGGCTGGGGGCGGCTACGCCGTGGCCATGACCGATCCGCGCGAGGAGAGGTGAGGTCTCCGGCGGGGTCCGGGACAGACGCGCGCCGTGGCATCAGGCCCTCGGGACACGCGAACGTGCTCCAGTGAAATCTTCATGTGGTCCCATCCTGTTCGGATCGTGGGGGGCGGACCGAACATCACCAGTGCGACCGTACCGGCGAGTTTGATCTCACCGGTCGGAAACCTAAGTCTCATCGATCACAGTGGAACCACACAACACATCGGCGTAACACTCTCATTAATGGCTCACTTCCCCATGATGTCCCCACACGCCACGGTGGCCTTTTCCAACTCCGTTGTGCGGGAGGTGTGTCGAGCGTGTGGAAGGCGTGTCGGTGAGGTGTCGGCGCCACGTCGGTGGGAATCACACGGCGCCGGTCCGCCGTCGGTGGCCTGTCGGTGCTTTTCCCCAGTCTTCGAATACAGGGAAAAGCCCCAGGCTGAAACGGAGAACACCATGCGCGGAACGAGGGTTCTGATTTCCGGCGCCAGTATCGGCGGACCGGCACTCGCCTACTGGCTGGACCGCTACGGATGCGAGGTCACCGTGGTGGAACGCGCACCGGAACCACGTCCGGGCGGGCAGGCCATCGACGTACGGGGACCGGCGCTCGAGGTGTGCGAACGCATGGGTGTCCTGGCCGGGATCCGGCGCGAGAGCACGGGGCTGCGCGGGATGTCGGTGGTCGACGACGACGGGAAGGAGCTGTACAGCACCAGCGAACGCACCGCCACCGGCGGGGAGATCGCCGGCCCCGATGTGGAGATCCTGCGGGACGATCTGTCCTCGATCCTCCGCGCGGCCGGTGGCGGGGGGATCGAGTACGTCTTCGACGACGCGATCGCCTCGATCGCCCAGGGCTCCGATGAGGTGGCGATCACCTTCCGCAGTGGCGCCCGGCGCTCCTTCGACATCGTGGTGGCCGCGGAGGGGGTGCACTCCAGCACCCGGTCGATGGTCTTCGGACCGGAGGAGGACTTCCTGCACCACCTCGGTGTGTACCTCGGGGTGTGGACGGTGCCGAACTACCTGGGGCTGGACCGCTGGCAGGTGGTGTACCGCACCCAGGGCAGCATCTGGGGCGGGCTCGTGATGAGTGTCCGCGACAACACCGAGGCCCGTGTGTTCATCGGCTACCACTCGGACGAGCCGCCCTCCCGCGTCCTGGGCGGCTCGGCGGTGTCCGACCGCAAACGGCTGGTGGCGGAGGCATATGCCGGCGCGGGCTGGGAGATGCCACGGATGCTGGAGTACATGTGGGGCGCGCCCGACTTCCACTTCGACTCGGTGTCCCAGATCCGGATGGACTCCTGGACACGCGGCCGGGTGGCGCTGCTGGGGGACGCGGGCTACTGCGGTTCACCCATGTCGGGCCAGGGCACCAGCATGGCCCTGGTGGGAGCCTATGTACTGGCCGGTGAGCTGAAGGCGGCGAACGGCGAACACACCGCCGCCTTCGCCGCGTACGAGCGGGAGCTGCGCTCCTATGTGACGGCCAATCAGGACTTCGCTCTGTCCAACAAGAAGCGGATGGAGGCCACCCTGGAGCAGAATCCGGCCATGGCGGGTCCCGACACGATGGCGGAAGGCCTGGCCGAAGCCCAGGAGATGATCCACTCGCTCACCCTGAAGGACTACTGACCGGCTCCTCCTGTCGGGGCCCGGGCCGCGACAGGAGGACGGCTCTCAGCGCTGTGGACGCCTCACGACACCACGTCCTTACGGGCGAAGCCACGGAAGGCGAGCGCGAAGAGCACCAGCGCATAGGCGATGGACACCGCCGCCCCCTTCAGCATGCCGCCCCACTCCAGATGCGGCTGGAGCGCATCCACCCAGGCGAACTGCCAGTGCGCCGGGAGGAACTCACGCCAGGACTCCAGGGCGGTGACGGCGTCCAGCACACTGCCGATGATGGTCAGCCCGACCGCCCCGCCCACCGCGCCCAGCGGCGCGTCGGTGACCGTGGAGAGCCAGAACGCGAGGGCGGCGGTGACGAGCTGGGAGACGAAGAGGTAGGCCACCACCAGTCCCAGCCGGGCGAGACTGTCCCCCGTGGCCATCTCGCCACCGGTGGGGAGTTGCAGCGGTCCCCATCCGTAGGCCACCGTACCGACCACCAGTGCCACGAGCGGCAACAGCACCATGGCCGCCGCGCTGAACACCAGCCCGATGGTCAGTTTGCTCGCCAGCAGCCGCGCCCGGGGCACCGGTGCCGCCAGCAGATAGCGCAGTGACGACCATCCGGCCTCGGAGGCGACCGTGTCCCCGCAGAACAGCGCCACCGGAAGCACCAGCAGGAAGGCGGCGGACACGAACAGCGAAGTGGCGGCGAGATTGGCACCGGATGCGGTCGCCGTGGTCATCACGGTGATCCGGTTGTTGCGGCCCTCGGGCGCGCCGCCGACGGCGAACGCCGCCACGAGCACGAGGGGCAGCGCGGCCAGCACCGCGCCCATCACCAGTGTCCTGCGCCGCCGCAGCTGCCGTACCGCCTCGACCCGCAGCGGCAGGGTGTGGCGGGCCCGGTAGCCGGGCGCCGCATCCGTCGCGGAACTCATGCGGATCCTCCTTCGATCAGCGTCAGGAACGCGTCCTCCAGGCGCCGGTGGGGCCCGAAGCCGGTCACCGGGATCTCCAGCCGCACCAGTTCGGTCAGCAGCCGCGCCGGAGCGGCGCCGTCGAGCTCCACCAGCAGTCCGGCGTCGGTGCGGCGGGCGGACTCGACACCCGGCAGCGCGGCCACCTTGTCCACCAGGGCGTCGCTCAGCTCCCCCTCGTGGCCCACCAGCACACCGCCACCGGTACCGGTGATCTCGCCGACGGGTCCCGCTTGCACCAGCCGCCCGCGGTCCATGACCACCAGATGAGTGCAGGACTGTTCCACCTCCGCCAGGAGATGGCTGGAGACGATCACGGTGCGGCCGGCCGCCGCGTACCGGATCATCACTTCGCGCATCTCCCGGATCTGCGGCGGGTCCAGTCCGTTGGTGGGTTCGTCGAGGATCAGCAGATCCGGCAGGCCGAGCATGGCCTGGGCGATGGCGAGCCGCTGGCGCATGCCCTGGGAGTAGGTCCGCACCGCGCGCTCCAGGGCACCGCCGAGGCCCGCGATCTCCAGTGCCTCCTCCAGATGCGCGTCCTCCGCGGGGCGTCCGGTGGCCCGCCAGTACAGCTCCAGGTTGGCCCTGCCGGTCAGATGGGGCAGGAACCCCGCGCCCTCGACGAACGCGCCGACGCGGGAGAGGACGGGGGCGCCGGGCCGGATGGCCCGACCGAAGACCCTGATCTCCCCGTCGTCGGGGGTGATCAGCCCCATCAGCATCCGCAGGGTGGTGGTCTTGCCCGCACCGTTCGGTCCCAGCAGTCCCAGCACCTGGCCCTTCTCCACCCGGAAGGAGAGGTCCCGTACCGCGTACCGGTCGGCGGACCCGGCGTAGCGCTTGCTCAGCCCGGTGATCTCCAGGGGTACATCGGCCCGTTGTGGATCGGGGGCGGGCGCGGCCGTCCGGCGCCTGCCGGTGGCCAGCAGCACCAGCGCCACCACCGCTCCGCCCAGCGGCAGTCCCCAGACCCACCAGGGCAGGGGCGCGGGCTGGGTGTGCACACCGGGTGCGGTGGGCACCGAGATCCCCCGGCCTGCCAGGGACACGGTGTACGTGGCGGGTTCGGCCGGGGAGGCGTAGCCGAGGTCGGTGGAGGCGAGCACCAGCCGCAGCCGGTGGCCCGCGATCACCTCGTGGTCGACGGCGGGCAGCCGGAGGGTGACGGTACGGCCGTCCCCGGCGTGCGGGACACGCACGGGGGTGACGAGTTGCTCGGGCAGGACCTGTTTCCCGTCCGGTCCGACGTCGTACACCTTGGCGAACAGCACGGCGTCGTCCGCGTCCGCCTTCACCCGTACGGTGACCTCGGGCGAGCCGGTGATCCGCAGCGACCGGTCCAGTGGTGCGGAGTCGAAACCGGCGAACTGACCGGGGATGTCGGCGGAGAAGCCGACGCCGAACGAGGCCGCCTGCGACAGCCCTGCCACTCCGGGCACCGAGGACACCGAGGGCGGCCCCGCGCCGGGCGGGTTGGCGAAAGACTGCTCACGGCCGCGCAGCGCCACGTTCCGCGGACCGTCCCCGAGACCCGGATAGCGGTCACCGGTGGCGCCGCGCATCTGGACGGATCCGTTGGTGGAGTCCACACCGCCGCTCCGGGTGACCCGGAACGCGGGGCCGGTGTCCACGCCCCGGTCGCCCTTGAGGTGGCGGTCGAACCAGGCGCGGACACGGCTCTGCACACGTGCGGTCTCGTTGTCCCCGCCGTCGTGGCCCCCGGCGATCCAGTCGACGGCCACCGGTGCGCCCCGGCCCTTGATGGACTTCGCCATGGCGTCGGCCTGGCCGAGCGGGAAGAGCGAGTCGGACTGACCCTGGAGGATCAGGGTGGGCACCTCGATCCGGTCGGCCACGGCCGACGGGCTGCGCTCCTCCAGCAGCCGCCGGGCAGCGGCGTCCGGTTTCCCGGCGACCGCGACCCGCTCGTACATCGCGCACAGCCGCTTCTCGAACCGTCCGCAGCCTCCGTCACCACCGCGGGCCGGGCCCGGGGCGGACGGGTCGCCGGGTGCCGTAGGACCGTCCCCGGTCCCCTGGCCGCCGCGCTCCTGCGGCTCCCCGTCCCCGTCCTCCTCGCGGCCGGCGAGGCCGGTCGAGCCGGTGGAGAAGAAGAGCCCGGCCCACAGCTTCTTGAACACCCCGTCGGGGAAGAGCGCGTCGGCCAGGTTCCAGTAGGTGATGGCGGGCGCGATGGCGTCGATCCGCCGGTCGTACCCGGCCGCGAGCAGCGAGACCGCCCCGCCGTAGGAGGCACCGGCGGCCCCGACCCGGGGATCGCCCCGGTGGTCCAGCCGCACCTCCGGACGGGTGGCGAGCCAGTCGACCAGCCGCCGCACATCGGCCACTTCGCGGTCCGGGTCATTGAGCCCGATCTTCCCGGTGGAGCGGCCGAAGCCACGTGCCGACCAGGTCAGTACCGCGTAGCCGTCGCGGGCGAGCCGCTCGGCCTGCTCACGGACGTCGTCCTTGGAACCGCCGAAGCCGTGGGCGAGCAGCACCGCGGGCCTGCGGCCACCTCCCGCCGTGAAGTAGGAGGTGTCCAGGCGGGTGCCCGGCATGTCCAGCACACGGTCCTCGCGGTGCACGGACGGCTGGTCGCCGGAGGCGGCGACCGCGAAGGTGCCCGCTCCCGCGAGGAGGGTGACGGCCGCCGCCGAGGCGAGCAGCCGCCGGCCCCTCAGCCAGGCCGGCCGGCCCCTCGGTCGCCACAACCGGGTCTTTCGGAGATCCATGCCTGCACCCTAGGCATGCCGGAGCGGCCGCGGCGCTGACACCGGGCGGATTCCCGCCCCCTCCCGCGGGAGTATCCGGCCACCCGCCGTACACCCGACGCGGTACGGAGGCCGCCACGACCAGGTGGTGCCACGGCTTTTGGACCCGTCATATGATGCTCCATAAGATGCCGCGGTGATCATAAAGAAACGTCTGGTGACAGGCGCTGCCGGGCTGCTCACGGCCCTCGCCTGCGGCCTGATACTCCCACCCACCGCAACCGCCGACGAACCGTCGCGCCCCTCCCCCAAGGTCGAGCTGGTCCTTGACGTCAGCGGGTCGATGCGCGCCCGCGACGTCGACGGCGCCTCCCGGATGTCCGCGGCCAAGCAGGCGTTCAACGAGGTGCTGGACGCCACACCGGACGAGGTCCGGCTCGGAATCCGCACGCTCGGCGCCACGTACCCGGGCAAGGACCGCGAGGTGGGCTGCCGGGACAGCAAGCAGCTGTATCCGGTGGGCCAGGTGGACCGCACCGAGGCCAAGGCGGCCGTGGCCACGCTGCGTCCCACCGGCTGGACACCGATCGGTCTGGCGCTGCGCGGGGCATCCAAGGACCTCGCGGGCGACGACGCCACCCGCCGGATCGTGCTGATCACCGATGGCGAGGACTCCTGCGGACAGCCCGACCCGTGCGATGTGGCACGTGAGCTGGCCGCGGACGGCACCCACCTGGTCGTGGACACCCTGGGACTCGCCCCCGACCGCAAGGTCCGTGAGCAGCTGAGCTGCATCGCCGAGGCCACCGGGGGCACGTACACAGCGGTCCAGCACACCGATCAGCTCTCCTCCCGGATCAAGCAGCTGGTGCGCCGCACCGCCGAGACCCCGGTGCAGACGCCCACCGGTATCCAGGGCGCGGCGCAGTGCGCGAGCGCCCCTGAGCTGGGATCCGGTCTGTACAACGACCGTGAGCGCTTCGGCGAACACCGCTGGTACCGGATGAAGGTGGCACCGGGCGAGGAGCTGCGGGCCTCGGTGAGCGTGGCGGCGGACCGCGCCGTCGACCCCGACTACGGCGTGCTGCTGCGCGCCGTCACCCCGGGCGGCACGGAGCTGGTGCGCGGCAGTGAGGCGGGCAGTGGCCGTACGGACGTCATCTCCACCGGGTTGCGCTATTCGGTGCCCGACGCGGAGGACGACGACGCCGACACCACGCCCCGGACGGTGTGTCTGGAGCTGAGCCAGTCCTTCTCGGCCCCCGCGAACGTCAAGCGCACTCCCGGTCTGCCGGTCGAACTGGCCGTCGACGTGGTCGACAACGACGAGCCTCCGGCGGACATGGCCGCCTTCGGCCTGGGCCGTGGCTGGGTGCTCCTGGGTGTGCTCGCCCTGACCGGCCTGGTCGTGGGATCGGTCTGGGGCTGGGTGGCCCGCTGGCGCATCACCGTCTGGAGGTCCAACTGATGCGAGCCCTTCGTAAGGCGGGCGCTGTACTCGCCCTGTGCGCCGCGGCGCTCCTCACCACCGTCGCTCCGGCCGTCGCGGACGGCCGGGACGGCACGGACGACGGTGACCGCAAGGACGGTCTGACCGAGGCGGGGACCAACTTCCGTACCGCCACCGACCTGGACCAGGGCGAGAAGGGCACCGCCTCGGCCTCCACCGGTGACTATCTGTACTGGGCGGTCCCGGTGGCCGCCGGGCAGATCCCCACGGTGGAGGCCGAGGTCAAGCTGCCGGACACCGCCGCCCGCCACGGCGGTGCCACCTGGCAGCTCGATGTGTACGACGGGCTGCGCCGCCACCAGCCGTGCGCCTCGGGCAGCCCGGCGCGCCGCGCGGACGAGCAGGACACCTCGGTGAACCTGAGCTGCACGCTGCGCCAGGTGCGGTCGTGGTCCGAGCGGTGGGCCAACGATCCGCTGCCAGGCGCCTATTACCTGCGGCTGACCGTGGTGGACCTGCCGCAGCAGGACCTCGGACTGCCGATCGACGCCGAGATCACCACGACCACGCACGACGGCGGTGGCAAGCACTCGGACGGCGGGGAGCTGGCCGAGCCGCTCAACCCGTCGCTGCGGGCGGGGACGATCGCCGAACCGGAGTCCGAGGCCCCGGACGACACCGGCTCCGCCGACTCCGAGGAGGAGTCGCCGCGCGCGGTCGCCGAACCGGAGGACGGCTGGGGCTCCGGCTGGTGGTCGGACCGCTGGGTGTGGACCGCGGGTGGCGGGGCGCTCGGCGCGCTCGCCGCGGTGGGCGGCTACACCCTGACCCGGGGGCCGCGTTCCTCCGGTACGGGCTCGGGCCGTCCCCCGGCGGACGGCTGAGGTCTGCTCGGGCTGGGCCACCGCTCCGTCCCCACTGGGACGAAGCGGTGGCGCAGTCTCCTTTTTCACCATTTTCCCGCGCGGCAAGGGACACTTCGGAGAGAATCGCCCAGGGGGCGAGATGAACGAAGAGACCCGTCAGCGGATCCGCGCGGCGATGGCCGCACCCGACCAGAACATCCTCTTCCTGGGCGACCGGCCGGAGTCGGTGCTGTCCCTGGAGACCCTGGGCAATGTGGCGGCCCTCGTGGACGGGGCACGGGACCGCCTCACCTCCGCACAGGCCGGCGCGGCCGAGATGGACCTCGAGGTGCTCTATCTGGCCGCCTGCTACCACGCGGTCCGGGTGAGCCATCTGCCGGGGACCGCCGGGCACTGGGACCACCAGGCGTCGGTGCTCCTCTTCGCGGCGCTCCACGCCGTACGGCCGGAGGCGGTACCCGACCCGCTGCGCGGCGCCTTCGCGGCCCGTCCGCCCGCACCGGCCGCGCCGGGAGAGATGCTGCACGCGGTCGGGCTGGTCCTGTTCGGCGCGAGCGCATCCGCCGCCCACGAGGACGGGCTGTGGCAGGCGGCGGTGCTGATCCAGCACGCGCGCGAGGTGACACCTCCCGGGGAGCTCGACCCCGTCGTGACCTTCAACCTCGGCTCCCTCCTGGCCACGCTGTTCGACCACACCGGGACACGGCAGTTGATCGTGGCCGCCCGCGCTCTGATGCGCGAGGCCGTGGCCGCCATGCCCGACGACCGGCCACCGGCCGCCGCGATGCTGGAGGCGCTCGCCTCCGCCCAGGCCAAGCCGGCCGGGACGGCGGACCCGGCCGGCCACGCCGAGAACCCTGACGCGGGCCTGGGGCGGTACGCCCGTACCGGGGACCTGGGCGGGCTGGACACACTCATCACCACGGTGCGCCGCGAACTGGCCACCACCGCCGGAGACGATCCGGAGCGCCACTCCCACCGGACCAGCCTCGGCAATCTGCTGCGGATGCGCTTCGAGATGACCGGCGACCTCGACGATCTTGAGCAGTCGGTCGGAATGCTGCGCGAGGTGTCGGAGGAGGCGGACGACGCCACCGTCAGACATCTGGCCCACTCCTGGCTGGGGTTGTCCTGTCTCGACCGGTCCATCGCCCTGGGGGACCCGGCCGACCTGGAGCGCGCCACCACCGCCGTCCGCCGCTCCATGGCGGGCACCACTCCCCTGTCACCGCACCACACCCGGCTGCTCACCAACCTGGCCGCCGTCCTGACCCACCGCTTCACCGTCCTCGGTGATCCGGCCGAGATCACCGAAGCCATCCGCCATCTGACCCACGCGGTGGCCGCCACCCCACCGGACCAGTACGACCGTCCCGTCATGAAGATCAAGCTGGCCGTGGCCATGGGCGCCCGCGCCCGGAGCCTGGGGCACCTCGATGAACTCGACCGCGCCGTGCTCGCGTTGCGGGAAGTGATCAGGGAGACCGAGGGCACCGGTCCGCATCCCCAGCTCGCCCGCCTCGAACTGGCCCGCCTGCTGACCGGGCGCAGCGCCCTCAGCGGTGCCCGCGCGGACCACGATGCCGCGGTGGCCGAGTTCCGCGCCACCGCGACGGCACCGACCGAGGACATACGCACCCGCTTGTCCGCGGCCTACCAGTGGGCCATGCGGAGCGCCACATCAGGGCGGCGGGAGGCGGCGCGTCAGGCGTTCACCCTCGCACTGGACGATCTGCTGCCCAAACTGACCGGCCATGCGCTGCCCCGGCGCTCACAGGAGGTGCGGCTGCGCGAACTGCCGCCGCTGGCGTGCAACGCCGCGGCCCTCGAGATCGAGGAGGCCGAGAACACCGAGGACGAGCCGGAGAGGGCCGGACGGCTCGGGGAGGCCCTGCTGCGGCTGGAACAGGGCCGCGGTGTTCTGATGGCACGGGCGTTGCGGCCGCGCGAGCGGTACGCGGAGCTGGCCGGGGTGGCGCCGGAGCTGGCCGCCCGGCTCGATCAGCTGTGCTCGGCCCTGGCCGGGGAGCGCGGCAGCCGTGGCCAACGCCTCGGGTGGTCGGCCGAGTTCGACCGGGTCGTGGCCGAGGTGCGGAAGCTGGACGGCTTCGAGCGGTTCCAGAGCGCGCCGGACCTGGTACGGCTGCGTACCGCCGCGGACGACGGCCCCGTCGTGGTGCTCAACATCGCCGAGTTGCGGTGTGACGCGCTGCTGCTGCGCCCCGGCGGGGACACCGTCGAACGCGTGACGCTGACCGGGCTCACCCGGAGCGATGTCGCCCTCCAGGCCGACGCCTTCCTGGCGGCGGTCCGGGCCCTCGCCTCCCCCGGCATCACGGCGTACGAAGCGACGGCCGAGCGCCTGGCCGTCGAGGACACCCTGACCTGGCTGTGGGAGCACATCACCGGCCCGGTGCTCACCGCCCTCGGCCTCCACGGCGCGGACGCCTCCCGGAACGCGGCGGCGGAAGGCGACGGGCCCAGACTCTGGTGGTGTCCCACCGGACCGCTGTCCCTGCTGCCCCTGCACGCGGCGCGGTGCGCGGAGAACGGCATCTCCGTGTCCGACCTGGTGGTGTCCTCCTACACCCCGACGCTGATGGCGCTCCTGCACGCCCGGGAGCGCGCGGAGCCTCCTCTGCCGGAGACCGGACTGGTCGGAGTGGGGGTGGCCGAACCGCCACCGCCCGCGGACGGTGGCCGGACCCACCCACGGCTGCCCGCCGTGGCGGAGGAGTTGGCCGAGGTGCTCGCGCTCCCGGTGCCGCAGTCGCGGCTGCTGGACGCGGCGGCCACCCCGAAGGCCGTACTCACCGCGCTGCGGGCACACCATCACGCGCATCTGGCGTGCCACGGCGAGTACGACCCCGGCGATCCCTCGAACAGCGGGCTGCTGCTCCACGGCGGGGTTCTCACGGTGCGCGAGCTGGCCACCCGGCGGCTGCCGGACGCCGAGTTCGCCTGTCTGTCCGCCTGCCACACCGCCGCCCCGGGCACCACCCTGGTCGACGAGGTGATCACCCTGGCCTCCGCGTTCCAGCTGTGCGGCTACCGGCATGTGCTGGGCAGCCTCTGGACCGTGCCGGACGCGATGATGCCCCGGGTGGCCGCGCGGGTGTACCGGGAGCTGGGTTCGGCGGGATCGACGGCACGGTCCGCGTATGCCCTGCACCGGGCGGTCCGCTCACTGCGCGGCCAACCGGAATACGCGGCGCCGTGGTTATGGGCGTCAATGATTCATATCGGGCCCTGAACGCGATCCCGCGACCGGCACTCAGGAATAATCCTTGCCCATCAGCCGCGTGAATTCCCCCGGGTCGACATCGAAACCGCGAATGGCGCTCTGCATTCCCCATTCACCCGAGTCATCACGGGTGAATACGGCGACGGTGGCGGCAGTGGCCCCGGAGACACCGGTGAGATCGCTCTCTATCAGCTCGGTGTACCCCTCGGCAATCCGGACGCTGGTGTTCGCGACCTCGCCGAAGGTCTTGCGCCCGGCCCCCTGCTGGATGGCCACGCCCACGACGACCCGGGAGTACTCGCTCGACAGCCGGTCGAGCTCCAGGGTCATGGACTCGTCCACACCGAAGCCCTGACCGGTACGGCTGTCCCTGTTGAGGTTGATGGTGCCGTCGGGCGAGCGGCTGTCGAAGTGGACCAGGTACGCGGGCTCGCCGAACGGCTCGGCGGCGGGGTAGGTCGCGGCGACGATGTCGAGATCATTGGGCGGCTCACCTGTGGGGCTGGGATCCCACTTGAGTGCCACCTCGATTTTCCGGAGACCCTTGTTGAGACCAGTCACCCAGACTTCCCTTCCTCGGTTCGTTCTGCTCCATGACGTATGGATCCCGTCAATCCTATCGCGCGGCAAGGGGAGTTGAGGATTAACGGGAGGCGCCCGCACCGGGCCGATGAGGGGTCTCTACTATGGAGCTGCGTACAAACGGAGGAAGGAAGCGGTCATGCGACGGTTGGGGGAGCTCGAGGCGGAGATCATGGACCGCCTCTGGGCGTGGCGACGTCCCACGACGGTGCGGGAGATCGTGGACGACATCAATGTGCAGCGCCCCGTCGCCTATACCACAGTCATGACCGTGGCCGGCATCCTCTACAACAAGGGCTGGCTGCTGCGCGCCAAGGAGGGCCGCGCCTGGGTGTACTCACCGGTGCGCAGCCGCGAGGAGTACACCGCCGCGCTGATGGAGGACGCGCTCGGCACCAGTGACGACCGCCCCGCCGCCCTCGCCCACTTCGTGCGGCAGATGGGCCCGGAGGAGGTCAACGCCCTACGCAAGGCGCTGCGGGCGGCGGGAAAGCGGCCGCAGGCGTGACCGACGCGCTCGCGCTGGTCTGCTACGCGGCCGTGGTCGGCGTGCTGACACCGAAGGCCCTGGCCCGCGGCACCTGGTCACACCGCTTCCCCGCCCTGGCTGTCGCGATGTGGCAGGGTCTGGCCGTGTCGTTCACTCTCGCGGTGGCATTGGCCAGTTACCACCTCATCGCCCCAACCGGGCATCTTCATAATGGAATGTCCGGCTTGCTCCGCTTCTGTGGGGTGCCCTTCGCCACAGATGTCCCCGGTCTCACGGGCGTTCCGGCCGCCGCGGTACCGGTCGGTGTGATGCTCCTGCCCTTGATGTGCTTCGGCTTTCATCTGCTGCGGGCCCGGCACGCCCGCGCCCGCCACCGGAGCGTGCTGGACCTGGTGGGGCGCCGCTCGGCGCGACTGCGCGCCACGGTGCTCGACCACGAGACACCGGTGGCGTACGCGCTGCCCGGCCGCCGCCCGCGGATCGTGGTGAGCTCCGGCACCCTGCGGATACTGTCGCCCGCCCAGCTGGACACCGTGCTGGCGCATGAGCGCGCCCATGTCACAGGCCGCCACCATCTGGCGCTGGCCGCGGCCGAGGCGTTCGCCACCGCCTTCCGCCGGCTGCCGTTGGCCCGTACGACAAGGGAGCAGACGGCGCTGCTGCTGGAGATGGCGGCGGACGACCGGGCGCTGCGCAGCCATCCGCGCGAGGTGCTGGCCTCGGCCCTGTACGCGATGGCCGAGAGCAGGGCCCCCCGGGGCGCGTTCCTCGTCGGCGGCCCGGACGCCCTGGTCCGTCTGCGGCGGATGCTGGCTCCGCGTGGACCGGCGCGGCCGGTGGTGCGCGGCGCGCTGGCCGCCGGGGCCGCGACCGTACCGCTGCTGCCGGTCCTGGCCTGCTGTCTGCCGGGCCTGGGCTAGGCCGTGTCGTTCGGATTTTCGGCGCGACCGCCGTGGCTCCGGACCGGGCGGGACCGGAGCCACGGGGGTGCCACGGTCAGACCCGGTCGACGACGGTGCGCAGGGTGGTCACCTCCGCGGACTGGCCGGTGACGATGTCACCGGCGAGCTCCTTGGCGGCGGTGTTGCGCCCGTTCTCGCGCTCCTTCTTCGCCATGGCGATGGCACCCTTGTGGTGCTTGATCATCAGACGGGCGAAGGCCCGGTCGAAGGCCGCACCCTCGGCCGCTTCGAGCCGGTCCATCTCCTGCTGCGACATCATGCCGTCCATGCCGTGCCCGCCATCCGAGCCGTGATCCATGCCCGGCATACCGCTCGCGGAGCTCGGCTGCGGTGCGCCCCAGGACTTCAGCCAGGACCTCATCGTCCTGATCTCCGGGCCCTGGGCCTTCTCGATCCGTCCGGCCAGCCGTGTGACCTGGGCATCCGACGCCCGGTCAGCGGCCAGCCGGGCCATGTCCAGCGCCTGCTGGTGATGCGGAATCATCTTCTGCGCGAAATGGATATCCGCGTCATTGAACGCACCCTTCGCGGAGCGGGTGTCCGCCGGGGCGGAGGCCGAGGAGCGCGCCGAGGAGTGTGCGCTCCCGTGCTCCGTACGCTCCTCGGCGCCGGAGCCGCACGCGGCGAGCAGCAGTCCCGCCGTGAGGGTGGCGGCCGCCACCGTGAGACGGCGAGGGAGCGGCCGTCGGCGGGCAGGGGTGATTGCGGTCATGTTCGATGCACCTCATGTGCCGTGATGGTCGGTTCTGTGGCTGTTCTGGCGCGATGACGCGATTCGGCCTATATCCGCAGAACCGACAGGGCGACGAGGTCGGGCCCGGGCGAGGGAGCCCGGAGCCGTACGGTGGCGCCCGGCGGGGCAGCGGCCTCCGGGGGCGGTCCACGACGGCTGGCGAGAGCCGCGCAGAGCAGGCTCATGAGCACCCAGACCCCGAGCACCGCCACACAGAGCGAGGCCATGTCCATCATGGCCAGGGGCTCACGGGGCTCGACCAGGGGCGCGACATCAGCCGGCACCGTCAGCTCGACCTGCTGATGTCCGCCGTGGAGGCTCATGGCGCGGCCGTGCTCCTGGGGGACGCCATGGCCGGGCGAGGCGTGCGGGGCCACGGCGGCGTGGTGCGCCGGGCCGCCCGCACCGGAGCCGGAGTCACCGTCGGGGTGCCCCACGGTGTGCATCACCATGACACCCATGGCCAGGACGACCATCAGCAGCAGCCGGGGGACGACACCCCCGCGCACCCGTCCGCCGATGTTCACCGCTACCCCTCCCGTGCCGGCACATGCCGCTTCGAAGGGACACCTTACTCCTAAGGCGATTAGTACGCGCGAGGGGGTACCCCGGGGACACCGGAGGCCGTCAGTCCTCCCGCCAGCCGAGCTTGATCAGCATGTTCTTCGCCTCTTCCGCCACCTCGGCATCGGCGACCACGTCGTACCGGGCGGCCACGATCTGGCTGCGTGAGGCGAAGTCGCGATGCCCGCCGGTGACGGCGTGGCTCACGAATCCGAAGATCGCGCCGAACACCGCGCCGTAGACGATACCGCTGATGATCAGCAGGATGACGTTGTGCTCACCGGCCGCGAACACCGACAGCAGCAGTCCGATCAGCAGACCGAACCAGGCACCCGCACCGGCACCGGCCAGTGCCGCCCGGCCACGGGTGAGCCGCCCGAGCACCGTTTCCACCATGCGCAGATCCGAGCCGATGATCGCCGTGTGCTCCACCGGGAACTTGTTGTCGGACAGGAAATCGACGGCGCGCTGGGCCCCGGCGTAGTTCGCGTACGAGCCGACGACCGGACGGTCGACCACCGCCGAGGGCGTGTGCTGGGTCATCGCAAGGCTCCCTCCGTCAAGGAGAGCCTGCGTCCAGAGCGCCCGCCCCGCAACGGGAAGCGACATACCGGCACATACCCGCTACAATGCAAATCTTTCACCGAAGGCATGGCAAGGGACCTCCTCCTTCCTGCCGGTGCCGCCGGAATTCCCCGGGCCAGCCGTGTTCACCCTTTCCCGCCACCCCTCCCCCACCGGAAAAGGCGTCCCGAACACCCCGGTAGATTGCCCCCATGATCGAGAAGTCAGGGGCTGGGACGGATTCACGGTCACGGGGGGAGCGGGAACGCGGACGGCACTCCGCTCGGACGCGGGGTGACGGCGGGGGCGGGCTGATGCGCTCGTCGATGCTGATGGCACTCGGCACGATGGTGTCCCGGGCGACAGGGCTGATCCGGCAGGTGCTCCAGGCCGCGGCACTCGGCACCGGTCTGCTGGCCAGTACGTACAACACCGCCAACACCGTGCCGATGAGCCTGTACACGCTGCTGATCGGCGGCGCCCTCAATTCGGTACTGGTGCCCCAGCTGGTACGCGCCCGCGCCGAACAGCCCGACGGCGGCCAGGCTTATGAACAGCGCCTGGTCACCCTGGTGATCTGTGTACTCGGTGTCGGCACCCTGCTCTCCGTATGGGCCGCGCCGGAGATCGTCAGTGTCTACCGGGACGACTCTCCGAACACCCATGCCGCCTTCGAGCTCACCGTGGTCTTCGCACGCTTCCTGCTGCCGCAGATCTTCTTCTACGGCGTGTACTTCATGATGGGCCAAGTCCTCAACGCCCGTGGGAAGTTCGGGGCGATGATGTGGACCCCGGTGCTCAACAACGTCATCCTCATCGCCATGTTCGGGTGGTACGTCGGACTACTGGCCGCGCCCGAGCGGGTGGAGGACATCACCGGGGCGCAGGTACGGCTGCTGGGGATCGGCACCACCATCGGTATCGCGCTCCAGGCCCTCGCGCTCGTTCCGTACGTCCGTGCCGCCGGCTTCCGCTTCCGGCCGCGGTTCGACTGGCGGGGCACCGGACTGCGCAAGAGCCTGTCGGCGGCCCGCTGGACCCTGCTGCTCGTGGTGGCCAATCTGGTGGCGCTGACGGTGGTCACCAACTTCGCCAACGCGGCCGACCAGCAACTCCCCACCTCCGGAGTGGGCTACTCCGCCTACTCCTACGCACAGACCATCTGGCTGCTGCCCCAGTCGATCGTCACCGTCTCGCTGGTCACGGCGCTGCTGCCGCGGATGAGCCTGGCTGTGGCCGAACACCGGCTGGACGATGTGCGCCATGACCTCTCCCGCGCGCTGCGGACCAGTGGCGTGGTGATCGTGCCCGCCGCCTTCTTCTTCCTGGCCTTCGGTCCGCAGATAGCCCAACTGCTCTTCGCGCACGGCTCCTCGGACCCCACCAGCGCACTGCCGCTGGGGCAGATGCTCCAGGCCTTCGGCCTCGGCCTGATCCCGTACTCGGCCCAGTACCTGTTGCTGCGCGGCTTCTACGCCTTCGAGGACACCCGTACCCCGTTCTGGATGGCGGTGTGGATCAGCGGGGTGAACATCGCCCTGGCGGTGTCCTGCCATCTGCTGCTCCCGGCGCGCTGGTCGGTGACCGGTATGGCCGCCGGTTACGCCGTGTCCTACGCGGTGGGGCTGCTGTTCACCGCACTGCGGCTACGGCGCCGGCTGGACGGCCGGCTGGACGGCAAACGGCTGTGCCGCACCTACGGCAAGCTGACCACGGCCGCGGTGGCGGCCGCCGGGCTCGGCTGGCTGGTGGCCCGCGGCTGCTCCACCGCCGTGGACTCCCCGGCCTGGGCTCCCGTCCTGGGGCTGGCCGGCGGGTGCGTCACCATGGCGCTGCTGTTCCTCGTACTCGCGCGGGTGCTGCGGATCGGCGAACTGCGGAGCCTGCCGGGCCTCGGCTGACGCCCGGTGCCACTGGGGCTGCCCACCGCGCCGGATCGGGCGCGGCGGGCAGCGGATCGGTCAGCGGCTGTCGTGGCGGATGAGGGAGCGCACCATGCGGCAGGTGGTGTCGGAGGGCGGATGCACCCCGATCCGGGCCGCGGTGGTGCGTATCCTGCGGTTGGGCGCCTGCTCGGCGCGGTACACACCGGAGTTGAGCAGTGCGACGGCCAGACGCATGGCCTTCAGCCGACGGTTGTGCGACTCGTACCACTCACGCGGACGGCCCGCGGGCATCCGCTTCCTCGGCAGGGTCGGAAAGCTCGGCAGGTCCGGAAGAGGTGTTGCGGCAGCGGCCATCGGCATCCTCCTGAGACGGTGGGGAACCTTCCCTTTCACTGCCTCCATTCTACGGCTGGGCACTGACAAAGGCCCCTGGTCAGACCGGGTCTGAACCGGTTCCGCGATACGGTGTGCGGCATGGAGATCTGGATCAACCCGGCCTGCTCGAAATGCCGTAGCGCGCTCACCCTGCTCGACGCCGAGGGCGCGGGATACACCGTCCGCCGCTATCTCGACGACGTACCGAGCCAGGACGAGATCCGGGCGGTGCTGGAGCGGCTCGGGCTCGAACCGTGGGACATCACCCGCACCCAGGAGGCGGCCGCGAAGGAACTCGGGTTGAAGGACTGGCCCCGCGAGGAGGGTGCGCGGGACCGCTGGATCGCGGCGCTGGCGGAGCACCCCAAGCTGATCCAGCGGCCGATCATCACCGCGGACGACGGCTCGGCGGTGGTGGGACGCACGGAGGAGGCGGTGCGGGAGGCGCTGTCGCGCTCCCGGTCCTGACCCCGGCGGACCGGACGACCGTTGCCCCGGCTCGCGTGCGGTGTGCACGGCGGCCGGGGCCACGGTCCGGGCGAGGCTTCGGTGGCTCAGCGGCCCCGGCCTGAGGTCGCCTGCGGACGCAGCAGGAAGCGCTGTGTCTTCCCGCTGGAGGTCTTGGGGAGTTCCGCGACGAAGTGGACGGTCCGCGGGTACGCGTGCTTGGCGAACCGCTCCCGGACCAGCTGCTGGAGCTCGGCGGCGAGCGCGTCCCCGGGCTCCGTTCCCGGGCGCAGCACCACGAACGCCTCGACGACCTCGCCGTACTCCTCGTGGGGCACGCCGACCGCGGCGGCCTCCGCCACGGTCGGGTGTTCCAGCAGCACGCTCTCGACCTCGAACGGGCCGATGCGGTAGCCCGCCATGAGGATGACGTCATCGCCGCGTCCGGAGAAGAACAGATCGCCGTCCTCGTCCCGCGCGGCGGTGTCACCGGTGTAGAACCAGCGGCCGTCCGGGCTGAACTTCTCGGCGGTCTGCTCCGGCGCCTCACGGTAGCCCTGGAACCACATCAGCGGGCTGGCGGGGATGTCGATCACGACACGGCCGGGGACGTCCGTCTTGGCCTCGGCGGAGTTGGTGTCCTCGCGGAGCACCTTGACCTCCCAGCCGGGCATCGGCCGGCCCATGGAGCCGGGCTTGATGCCGGTGCGCAGGTCCGGGTGCCACGCGTGGGTGATCGCCATGCCCAGTTCGGTGGCGCCGTAGTGGTCGCGCACCGGGACACCGAGCGTCTCCCGCGCCCATTCCACGACGTCCGGGGGCAGCGGCTCACCGGCCGCGGAGCAGCAGCGCAGCCGCAGGCCGGCGGGGACGGGCAGATCCGAGCCGCGCAGCTTGCGGTAGACGGTGGGCCCGGCGGCGAAGTTGGTGACGCCGTACCGGGAGAGCACGGCCCAGGTGGACTCGGCGGAGAACAGGCTGTTGAAGAGCAGGCTGCGCTGTCCGAGGGCGAGCGGCCCGATGATGGCGTAGTAGAGGCCGTAGGCCCAGCCCGGGTCGGCGGCGTTCCAGAACACGTCATCGGGACGCTGCTCCAGGCCGAATTCCTGGTACATGGTGAAGCCCGCGACCGCCCGGAGCGGGATCGGGACGGCCTTGGGGGTGCCCGCGGTGCCGGAGGTGAACAGCTCCACGATCGTGGCGTCGCCGCCCAGGGCCGCCGGCTCGGCCTGCGGTGCGCCGCCCGCCTCCAGCTCGGCGAAGCCGAGGTCGTTCCCCTCGACCGGGCCGGTGGTGACGATCCGCCACGACCGCTCGGCGGCGGAGCCGGACTCCAGGTCCAGCTTCGGGCGCTGATCGGCGTCGGTGATCACGGCCTTGGTGCCGTTGCCCGTGATCCGCAGCGCGATGGCGGGCGGTGCGAACGCGGTGAACAGCGGGACCTGGACGGCTCCGAGGCGCCAGATCGCGAGCGTCGCGACCAGCAGTTCGGCGGACTTGCCCATGAGGGTGGCGACACGGTCGCCGACCCCGACCCCCAGGTCCGCCAGCGCCCCGGCCATACGCGCCGAGCGGTCGCGCAGCTCACCGAACGTCATGTCATAGCCGGTCAGATCCTTGCCCACCAACGTGAACGCCACGGCGTCGGCCGGGTGCCTGTCGCACAACAGGTGTGCGGTGCTCGCCGCCGGCTCACCGAAGGTCTTGAGCAGGTCAGCCATACGCTGTTCTGGGCTGGTCAAGAGGGCTCCTAGTGCTGGTTTCCACGAGTCGCGCCAGACGGAAAGCCGGTCGGTGGGGCCGCCCGGTCCGGAGGAGCGCGGGTGCACGCGCTTTCCGGATGTGCTGATCCCGAGGGTGCCGGACCGCGTTCCCGGGCCTTTCAGCAGCCTCCCGTTGGCCTGTACACGCTATCGCGCTTTGTCACCTGCTCGGCAGCCGTCCGAGGGTAGGGAACACACGTGTTGCCGATCGGCGTCCGCTTCGCCCCCAACGCCCGCATCAGCCGCTCCCGCTCACCGCGCGTCCCGGCGCGCCGCGCCCGCCGCCACGTGGGTAGCGTGTTCCCCATGTGCATCTCGATGGCCCCGGCCGGCTTCTCCGGCACCACGGTGTACGCGGGGCGCCGCCACCACCCGGAACACGGTCTGATCCATGTGCTGGGCTATCAGAACACTTCGGTCAATCTGGCCACCGGGCCCAACGCGATGCTGCTGCATCTGCCCGCCCTCCCCATGGCCCGGGAGAACTTCCTCTCCGTGGGGACGTCGGACGACATCCTGCAACGCATGGTGGACGCGGTGCGTCCGATCCCGGTGGCGGCGCCCGCGACGATGGACTGGATGAGCCGGGGCCCCGGGCCGCGGGTGGCGGTGTTCGACCACGACGTCTACACGGTGCTGCTCGCCCGCGACGCCACCGCCATCCCCGAGGCGCTGTACCAGGTGAAGCCCCGTAAACGGCCCCGGCTGGATCCCCGGCTGCTGGAGTTCTACGCGGAGCGGTATCCGTGCCACACCATCGCGGTGTGCTGTTTCGACAACGGCGACGCACAGCGAGCCAAGCCCCTGCTGATGTGGTACGAGCCCCTGGATCCGGACCAGTTGACGCTGCCCGCGCTGGACTGCCACACCGGCGGACCGCCCGATCCGGACGCCGAGGTGCCGGTGGACCACTGGGTGCTGTTCGGCACCGACGAGGCCCCGGAGGGCTGGGGCGAGCCCGTCGACTATCCCGCGGGCATGCGCCACACGTTGCGCGGGTTCCTCCCCGATACGGTGATGGGCGCCTACTACGGGCAGGAAGCCCTGCCCAACGGGGACTTCACCCTGACCCATGAGGATCTGCTCGCCGGCGACCTGGACCGCGTCGGCCGGCTGCGACCGGTGTGATCCCGGGACGGACCGCTCCGTCCGGCCGCGGCTGAGTCGCGGCCGGATCCCGTGCCGCGCCCCGCGCGGCCGTCACAGCGGCACTCTGGCGCCTCCCTCTCCCCCGGCTTACCTTGTTCAGCGGTAGGCATACCGTTCGCATGGCTTGTCATGTCTGAGCCCCAAGACGCCCGACAAGAGGTGAGCCTTGTTCCTGCGCCGAAGACGAGCCCGCCGCTCAGTGCTCGTCGCCACCGTCCTCGCCACCGTGGCGGCCGTCGCCGCCGGCCCCGCCCGCGCCACCGCCGACGGCGCACCGTCGGCCCGGCCCACCGGTCCTCCGCTCATGCGGCCGATCGACCCCCAGAACTGGCGCAATCCGGACGACATGACCTGGGCCGACCACCGCGCCGTCCCCGGTACCGACTGGGCCGACCCGTCGGTCGAACCCACCCAGCGCACCTTCAAGGGCGCGCTGGTGCTCCTGGACTACCCCGATGAGGAGTTCACGGTCAGCCGCCCGGCCGGATCGAACCGGTTCGGCAATCCGCAGACCAGCGCCGCCGGTATCCCCCGTGACCGCCTCCCCGGCTTCTACCGGGACTTCCTCAACACACCGGGTCCGCTCAACCACGGTCACACCATCAATGAGTACTGGATGGAGGACTCCGGTGGCCGTATCGGCGTGGATCTGACCGCCTTCGGCGTCTACCGCATGCCGTCGAAGTCGTACCAATACGGGGTCGAGGAGTCCATGAACCCGGGCGCCTGCCCGTCCGGGGACACCTGCGGCAAGGACATCCGCGCCGACGCCAAGGCGGCGTGGACCGGGGACATCGGCTCCGGTGAGGCGTCGAAGTTCGACTTCGTGTTCTACCTCACCGCCGGGGAGGACGAGTCCTCCACCTGGCAGGAGTTCGGTCCGATGAAGTTCGCGAGCGCGGGCGACGTCCCCGCGGCGTGGGGCCCGCCGGTGTCCACCGGGAACAACGCGGCCAGGACCCGCTACGTCCCGTGGACCTCCTGGCAGGCCGCCGCCCGAATCTGGCCGAACGCCTCGGACGGTTCGTCCCTCCAGGCCGAGAGCTCCGGTATGGCCGTGTACGCCCATGAGCTGAGCCATATCCTGGGCATCGGGGACAACTACAACAACCCGTACGGGACCCCGCTCAGCCGTGCCTACACCGGTATCTGGGGCATGCTCTCCCGTGGTTCGTTCAACGGTCCGGGAGGCCCGCACACCCGCTGGCGGATCCCCGCCACCGCGGGGGGTTCGATGGGTGCCCAGCACGTACTGCGCGACAAGCTGAAGCTGGGCATCGTGGACGAGCGCAACGTCCTGCGCCTGGACCGCGCCGCCCTCGACGACTCCGGTCTCGTCACCGCCCGGGTCACCGCGCGCTCGGCGCCACCGGGGAGGAAGGGACTCTCCGGGGTGACCGTGGCGATGGACAAGGACCTCTCCCCGCCCTGCGACCGCGGCACCGATCCGCTGTGCGACGGCGGCGGCTACGACCACTACACGCTCGAGGTGGTGGACCGGATGGGCATGGACTCCTTCACACCCGACAACGGCGTACTGATCAGCAAGACCAAGGAGCAGGACCGGGCACCGTTCGCATGGGTCGTCGACGCGCATCCCGAGGACATCGACCTCGTGGACTTCACACGTCCCGACGGCACCCCGCAGAAGATCACCATGGGCGACTACCGCCAGCTCAGCGATGCGCTCTTCCACGCCGGGGCCGACTCCGGCAGCCAGTACGAGTACGTGGACAAGGCCAACCGGCTGCACTTCTACGTCCTCGATCTGCACCGCACCCGGTCCGGAGTGCTGTCGTACACCGTGGCCGTCCGCTCCCTCGACGGCGACGGGGCACAGCGGCGGGGGCTGACCGTCCGCCGTGGCCAGCCGGCCGGTGAACCGTCCGGTGGCCCGGCCCGGTGCACCTTCGCCCTCGCCAACACCGGTGACACCGCGCCCCCGCGGGACCACCGGTCCGGGACCGCCGCCGCCTCCACCACCTCCGATGTGTACCGGCTGTCGGCCACGACCGCCGGGCGGGGCTGGTCCGCCTGGCTGCCCAACCGGCTGGCCACCGCCGAGGCCGGATCCTCGGTGGACGTGAATGTGGCCGTGTCCGCGAAGAAGGGCGCCGACCGGCACGGCACGGTGCTCCTCACCGCGCGTTCCGAGAGCGACCCCCGCAGGACCGCCACGGCGCGCTGCGCCCTGACGGCCTCCGGTGGCCGCTAGACACCCGCACGACCGGACGTGAGGACGACGACGGCCCGCCGGATTCCGGCGGGCCGTCGTCGTCCTCACGTACCTGGCTAGGAGGTCGTGTCCTGGGCGTTCTCGATCGGCACCCGGAGGGTGTCCGGTTCACATCCGGCCGTCCCCGCGATGATGCGCGCCGCCCCCATGGTCAGCGGCACCAGGCTCCGCTCGTCCACCATCTCCGGGGTGTCCCGCGGATCGAAGATGTACATCGGAGTGGTGATCAACTGCACCAGGGGGACCCCGGTGTAGTAGAAGTACGCCCCGTCGGTCGCGGGGTTGGGCGCGAACGCCGTCGGCGACAGGATCCACGAACGCCGCAGGTCCTCCGCCGCGATGGAGTCCGCCACCAGCTTTTCCAGCCGCGGCGCCTGGGTGGTGAACCACCAGCGCACCTCGGGGTCGTCGGTGGGCACGACCTCACCGTCGACCACCACCGCCTCCCGTGCGGCGTGTTCCAGGTGCATCTCCAGGACCACCTCGGGGAACAGCTCCGGATGCGCCGCGATGAAGGCCTGGGTGCCCGCCGCACCGGCCATATGGCCGGAGGTGAGCACGAACAGCATGTTGTGCGGCCGCAGTTCCCGTGGCACGGACGCCCAGAACCTGGCCTGGGCCAGTACGAGGGCGACACCGGAGGCGTCCTCCACGGCCGAGGCCCACGGACCGTCGTGGTGGGAGCCGACGATCACCCAGTGGTCAGAGGCGCCGGGAAGCGTCCCCACCACGTTGTGGGTGGTCTCCTCGGTGAGCGTGGCGTCGGAGACGATCCGCCCCTCACACGACCCGGACGCCATCAGCTCACGGACCCGCGCCCCGTCCTGCCCGCTCAGCCAGATACCGGGGATGGACCGCGGCTCCGCGTCATAGGGCCAGTAGAAGTCACTGGTCTCCCAGGGCAGTCCGGTGAGCAGACCGACATAGGCGGTCGCGCCGTCCTTGATGGCGATGTCGAAGTCCAGGACGTGCGGCAGGTCGAACGGGACCGTCTGGACGAGATCGGGGAACACACCCTCGGGGTCGTAACAGTCGGTGGCCCGTGCCTGCACCTCCGTCTGCGGAAGCCGGGTGAAGCCGATCTCCTGGACGGCGATGCCCCCGCGCACCTCCCCCTCCTCCATCCGGACGAGGTGCCCCTCGGTCCCTTCGGTGGGGGTGGTGTACGGCAGGGCGAGCCCGGAGAAGCGGGTGACCTCATCGGGACGGTCGGTCGGCCAGATCTCGAAGGTGGCCGACCGCGGCCGCCAGACCGGGGTGTCCAGCGGCTCCAGCCGAACGTCCTCGAGACCCGTCTCCCGGAACTGGTCGGCGGCCCACTCCTCGGTCCAGCTGTCGGCCGGATAACCCGCCCGGCGAATGCCCTGGCTGACGATCAATTCGATCCAGGTCATCATCTCCTTCGAGGTGGGTGCCCGGTCGATGTACTTTTCCAGGGCCTGCCAGCCCGGTGTGGCCGAGGACTCGTCCAGTCCGCCAGAATCGCCCATCGCCATCCTCCTCATCGCGAACGTCCGGTTCATGGTCGGCGATATCACTAAAGCTGGGCTAAGGCCATGGGCCTAGGCGCGCGTTAGATCACCTTTAGTGAGGCCGCAAATGATGGTCGCGGTATCGGCGCCGGCAGGGATCGCAGGCGCCGGACCGGAGGTCAGGCCCCGATTACCGGTGGAGTTGAGTGTGCTTACCCACAGAACAGACGGACAGGATCCGCGTCCCCCGGCCCGAGGGGCGCGGTGGATCCGGCGGCACGTCCCCGTCGGCGTGGTCGGCCTCGCGGCCGTGAGCGTGGTCGCGCTCACCGTGAGCCCGGTGAACGCCGAGCCCGACACCAAGGGCAAGAAGCCGCCACGGTCCACCAACCCGCTGCCCGCGCCGCCCCAGATGCGCGATCTGGACTTCCTGCTCGGCACCTACACCTGTGACTACACCCCGCCGCCGGGCGGAAAGCCCGCGGTGCTCCGCATGACCACCAAGAAGGCCATGGGCGGCCATTACTACTACACCGACGCCACCCTGGAACCGGGACAGGTCGTCGGCCGTTCCTCTTTCGGCTGGAATCCCGTCGACAAGACCTTCATCAACCAGTACCACGACAACTGGGGATCCTCGGGTACTTACACCTCCTCGGGCTGGAAGAACGGTCATCTCATTTTCAAGGGACCGCTCAACCAGGTGGTCAAGCCGGACGCCAGCGGAAACACCGAGGGAATCAAACTGGGGCTGGTGGACGACTACCAGATCCTCGGGCCGGGACATTTCAAGGACAACACCAGCTTCACCTTCCCCGACGGGAACGTCCTGCGGGGCAGTTACGACTGCCGACGCGGCTAGCGCGGCGCGCGGGCCGGGCGCCCGGCCCTGACCGGGCGCGCACCGGCTCCGTCCCGCCCATTCCGTTCCCGCAGCACCGCGTTCACCGCTCGGTCCCGACCACTCGTTCCGCCGGTTCTCGTCGAGGGAAGTGGGTACGCCGCCAATGGCGAACAACGAAGAGAGGCTTCTCGACTACCTGAAGCGCGTCACGGCGGACCTGCGTCAGACTCAGCGCCGCTTGAAGGACGCGGAGTCGGCCGGGCACGAGCCGGTCGCCATTGTCGGGATGGCATGTCGATTCCCCGGGGGCGTACGGTCACCCGAGGAACTGTGGGAGCTCGTCGCCGCGGAGCGGGACGCCATCACCGAGCTCCCGACGGACCGCAATTGGGACGTGGACAACCTCTTCGACCCCGACCCGGAACACCCCGGCACCAGCTATTGCCGCGAGGGCGGGTTCCTCGACGATCCCGCCGGATTCGACGCCGCGTTCTTCGGTATCAGCCCGCGCGAGGCACTGGGGATGGCACCACAGCAACGGCTGGCCCTGGAGGCGTCCTGGGAGGCCGTCGAGCACGCCGGTATCGACCCTGAATCGCTGCGGGGCAGCACCACCGGCACCTTCATCGGCTGTGACCACCTCGACTACTGCTCCGACGCCTCACAGGTGCCCGAGGGCTCCGCCGGCTACTTCACCATCGGCAACTCGGCCAGTGTGGTGTCCGGCCGGGTCGCGTACGCCCTCGGCCTCGAGGGAGCCGCGGTCACGGTGGACACCGCGTGCTCCTCGTCCCTGGTGGCCATGCACCTGGCGTGCCAGGCGATCCGGCAGGGCGAATGCGAACTGGCCCTGGCGGGCGGTGTCGCCGTGATGTCCTCGACGGCGCCGTTCATCGGCTTCAGCGAACTGCGCGGCCTCGCCCCGGACGGCCGCTCCAAGGCATTCTCCGCGGACAGCGACGGTATGACGCTGTCCGAGGGTGTCGGTGTGCTGCTGCTGGAGCGGCTGTCCGACGCCCAACGCAACGGTCACCGCGTGCTGGCGGTGATCCGGGGCACGGCCGTCAACCAGGACGGTGCCAGCAACGGACTGACGGCGCCCAACGGTCCGTCGCAACAGAGGGTGATCCGACAGGCGCTCGCCAACGCCCGGCTGACCGCCGCCGAGGTGGACGCGGTCGAGGCGCACGGCACCGGCACCACCCTGGGCGACCCGATCGAGGCCCAGGCGCTCCTGGCCACCTACGGGCAGGAACGCCCGGACGGACAACCGCTGCTGCTGGGGTCCATCAAGTCGAACATCGGCCATGCGCAGATGGCCGCGGGCGCGGCAGGCGTGATCAAGATGGTGATGGCGATGCGGCATGAACTGCTGCCCGCCTCGCTGCACATCTCGGAACCGACCCCGCACGTGGACTGGAGCGCCGGGGACGTCCGGCTGCTCACGGAGGCCACACCGTGGGCGCGGGCCGACCATCCGCGCCGGGCGGGGGTGTCCTCGTTCGGCATCTCCGGCACCAATGCCCATCTGATCCTCGAGCAGGCGCCGGAGGTATCCGCTCCTCCGGCGGTGGCGGCGGTGGACGGCGGGGCGGTGGCCGGGCCGGTGCCGTGGGTGGTGTCGGCGCGGAGCGCGGAAGCCTTGCGCGGCCAGGCGATAGCCCTGGCCGGCCACCTCGACGGTGACACGGGCGTGTCTCCGGCCGAGGTGGGCTGGTCACTGCTCAGCTCACGGACCCTGTTCGACCACCGCGCCGTGGTCATCGGCTCCGAACGCGGAGAACTGGTAGCCGGGCTGGAGGCATTGGCCGCGGGGGAACCGCACCCGGGTGTGGTGAATCCCGGAGGGGTCACGCCCGCGGTGGGCCAGACGGTGTTCCTGTTCAGTGGGCAGGGCAGTCAGCGGCCGGGCATGGGTGCCGAACTGTATGACCGCTTCCCGGTCTTCGCCGAAGCCTTCGACGAAGTCTGCGCTCTCCTCGATCCACAGTTGGAGCACCCGCTGCGCGAGGTGGTCTTCAACACCGACCACGCGGAGTTGCTGGACCACACCACCTACGCCCAAGCCGGACTGTTCGCCCTGCAGGTGGGACTCGCGCGACTCCTCGCCTCGGTAGGCGTCCAC
>NZ_JBWKKP010000039.1:0-52341 GCF_056431485.1 Streptomyces sp. NPDC045899 | reverse complement strand
CCACGGCTGGACCATCGAAGGCAGACCCGCCTGGCGCGAAACCCCCGACGGCGCCCGGGAAACGTGGCAATGGGACACCGAAGGCAACCTCGCCCACCACACCGACCAGGCGGGGCACATCACCAGTTACGCCCACACCCACTTCGACCGGCCGATCGGTCGCACCGACCCGGACGGGGCGCACTACGCCTTCGCGTATGACACCGAACTGCGGCTGACCACCGTCACCAACCCCCAGGGGCGGGAGTGGCGTTATGCCTATGACCCGGCGGGTCGGCTGATATCCGAGACCGACTTCAACGGCGCCACCCACAGCTACACCCTCGACGCCGCGGGCCGGCTCACCGCCCGGACCAACGCCCTCGGCCACACCCTCCGCTACACCCTCGACCCCGCCGGACGAGTGGTCAGCCAGCTCGACGAGACCACCGGTGAAGAGACCACCTACCGCTACGCGGCGGACGGCTCACTGCTCGCCGCGGCCGGCCCGGAGGTGCATCTGGCGCTGGAGCGCGACCCGCTCGGCCGGGTCGTCGCCGAGACCGTCAACGGCCGCACCACCACCTACGGCTATGACGCGGCCGGGAATCGCACCCACCGCACCGCTCCTTCGGGGCTGAGCTCCACGTGGACCTACGGCCCGACGGGGCTGCCCGCGACACTGACCACCGCCGAGCAGACACTCACCTTCTCCCACGATGCCACCGGCCGGGAAACACGGCGCGCCGGCGGAGCGATCACCCTCGACCAGACCTGGGACACCTCCGGCCGCCTCACCACGCAGAGCGTCACCGCCTCACCCCAGGACGACCTGCTCCAGCACCGCACCTACGCCTACCGCCCCGACGGCCACGTCACCGAGATCCGCGAACTCACCACCGGCACACGGCATTTCACCCTGGACACCGTGGGACGGGTCACGGGCGTCCAGGCACACGGCTGGACCGAGAAGTACGCCTACGACCCGGCCGGCAACCAGACCCACGCCACCGCACCCGGCCACCCCACCACCGGCGACCGCGCCCACACCGGCACCCTCCTCCACCGTGCCGGCCGCACCACCTACGCATACGACGCCGCGGGCCGGCTGACCCGCCGCACCCGCAGACTCCTCAACGGCCAGACCCGCACCTGGACCTACACCTGGAACATCGAGGACCGCCTCACTCGAGCCACCACACCCGACGGTGACGAGTGGACCTACACCTACGACCCCCTCGGCCGCCGCATCACCAAAACCGGCCCCGACGGCAATCCGCTTCTCTTCACCTGGGACGGGACGCGCCTGGTCGAGCAGCTGAGCCCGGACGGCACGCTGATGACGTGGGACTACACTCCGGGAACCCACCGCCCCGTGTCCCAGTCGGTCCACCGGACACCCGCCGCCCGTCCCGAGAACGCCGACGCGATCATCGCTCTCGCCGACGTACCGCAGTCCGAGTACGACGTCCGGTTCCACGCCATCATCACCGACCTGATCGGCACCCCCACCGAACTGGTGGCACCCGACGGCACCCTCGCCTGGCAGGCCCGCACCACCCTCTGGGGTACCGCGCTCTCCGCCCCACCGGGCGGGACCGACTGTCCGCTGCGCTTCCCCGGCCAGTACGCCGATCCCGAAACCGGCCTCCACTACAACCACCACCGGTACTACGACCCGGAAACCGCCCGCTACACCACTCCCGACCCGCTCGGTCTCGCTCCGGCCCCCAACCCCCATGGCTATGTCTCCAACCCCCACACCTGGCAGGACCCGCTCGGTCTCCAGGGCTGTGGGGAGGATCAGCCGCTGAAGTCGCTGCACCCGGACAGCTCGCTCGACAAGAGCTCGCTGGACTTCTGGCACAAGATGGACACCGAAGACATCGTCTTCTCCCTGAGGCCGGGGGCGCATGAGCCACTGATCGTCAAGCCCGACGGCACTATCATGAATGGAAACACCAGGGTCGCCGTGCTGCGGTCACGTGGGTACGACGTGGACTCGCTGCCCCGCGAATCCTATGGTGGAGGCCGGCCGATGACGGACGAGGATTTCTGGGACATGGACCAATGAGCGCTCGAGACCGTGTGCTGGCGATACTGGCTTCGGAGTCGAGGGAGACGTTCCTGGTCGCCATGGGCCACCGGCTGGGGATCTCGGCCCGTGATGTCTTCACCGGTGAGGAGGGTCCGCATCAGCTCGCGCAGGCCCGGGCCTGCAACGAAATGATGATCTCCATTTGGTCGCAGCTGTGGGCCACGAGGGATTCGCCGGGCAGCGGCTATGCGGACCCGGATTTCCTCTCGGCGCTGCTGGCCAAGGCCGACGCCGGGGACGCACGGACACATCTGCGTCATGCGATGGAGAGCGCCCTGCGGGCGGTACGGGACACCGACGGCTAGACACGCCGTAGCCGCGGGCCGACGGCGGGGGTTCACACCCCGGCCGTGCTGCCCGCGGCACCGCCATCCGCGACGGGACGCGGTCACATGGCGTCCTCCGGCACCTCCATGAACTCCGCCCCCGCCGACGCGGCGATGGCCCGCTGCGCCGTCAGCAGCGGCAGCACCTCCTGGGCGAAGAAGGTCGCGCAGGCGACCTTGCCCCGGTAGAAGGCGGTGTCCTTGGCTGTCGCCGTGGGCTGCTTCTCCAGGGCAACCGCCGCCTGGCGCAGCAGCAGCCAGCCCAGCAGGAGGTCGCCGGTGGCGAACAGCAGCCGGGTGGTGTTGCGGCCCACCCGGTAGAGGGAGGCCGGGTCCTCCAGGGAGGCCATGAGCTGGTCGGTCATGGTGGCGACCATCGCTCGGACGTCGTCGAACGCGGTGGCCAGCAGGGCGCGTTCGGCCGCGAGGGAGTCGCCGCCGGTCGCGGTGTCGAGGAACTCCCGTATCCCGGCGAAGAGTGTGGTGAGCGCCTTGCCCTGGTCACGGGTGACCTTGCGGAAGAAGAAGTCCAGGCCCTGGATGGCGGTGGTGCCCTCGTACAGCGAGTCGATCTTCGCGTCGCGCAGATACTGCTCGACGGGGAAGTCCTGGATGTATCCGGAGCCGCCCAGGGTCTGGAGGGACTGGGTCAGCTGCTCGAAGGACTTCTCCGAGCCGTATCCCTTGACGATCGGCAGCAGCAGGTCATTGAGGGCCTTGGCCTCCTCGTCGGTGTTCCCCGCAGCCTCGGCCGCCACCATCCGGTCCTGCACGGTGGCGGTGAACAGCACCAGCGCGCGCATCCCCTCGGAATGGGCCTTCTGCAGCAGCAGGGAGCGCTTCACATCGGGGTGGTGGACGATGGTGACGCGCGGCGCGGTCTTCTCCGCCGACCTCGTGAGATCGGCACCCTGGACGCGCTGCCGCGCATAGGCCAGCGCGGTGAGATAGCCGCTGGAGAGGGTGGCGATGGACTTGGTGCCCACGGTCATCCGGGCGGCTTCGATGATGTGGAACATCTGCCGGATGCCGTCGTGCGCGTCCCCCAGCAGATGGCCGACCGCAGGGTGCTCCGCGCCGAAGGTCAGCTCACAGGTGGTGGACGCCTTGAGGCCCATCTTGTGTTCCAGGGCGGTGGCGTAGACGCCGTTGCGGGCGCCGAGCTCACCGGTGGTCCAGTCGGTCACCTGGTACTTGGGCACGATGAACAGCGACAGCCCCTTGGTGCCGGGACCCGCGCCCTCGGGGCGGGCCAGCACCAGGTGCACGATGTTCTCGGACAGGTCGTGTTCACCGGAGGTGATGAAGCGTTTGACGCCCTCGAGGTGCCAGGAGCCGTCCTCCTGACGGATGGCCCTGGTCCGGCCCGCGCCCACATCGCTGCCCGCCTCCGGCTCGGTGAGGACCATGGTGGAGCCCCACCCGCGGTCCGCCATGGCCTTGGCCAGCCGACGCTGATCGGGGGTGCCGAGCTGGTGCATGACCTTGATGCCGATGCCCAGCGAGTAGAGGTGGATGGCGGGGTTGGCGCCCAGGACGAGTTCGGAGACCGCCCAGTACAGGGACGGCGGCGCAGCGGCCCCGCCCAGTTCCGCCGGCAGGTCCAGCCGGTGGAAACCGGCGTCGGTCCAGGTGCGATACGCCTTCTTGAAGGTGTCCGGCAGGGTCACCGACCGGCTGCCCGGATCGTAGTGGGGCGGGTTGCGGTCGGAGTCCACGAGGCTGTCGGCCAGGTCGTCGGTGGCCATCCGGGCCACTTCGGCGAGCACGGTGCGCGCCGTGGAGGGGTCCAGTTCGGCGAACACGCCCCGTCCGTACGCCTCGCTCCGGCCGAACACCTCGAAGAGGTTGAACTCCAGGTCCCGTAGATGGGGTTGGTAGTGGCTCATCTTCACCTATTCGACGTCGACCAGGGATTCCTGGCTGTCCCGGTTGCGCTCGGCCATCGGCGCGATCTTCTGCTGGCTCTCCAGCAGTTCCTTCTTGTCGGACGAGCCACTGGAGACCCGGCTGACGCCGGCCTCACGCATCTCCATCCGCTCGGCGTCGATCCGGATGACCTTCCAGGCCAGACGGGTCTTCTCCAGGCTCCAGATGAGGATGGCGCTGGGGTCGACCTCGTACCACTTCATCCCGTGGCGGGCCGAGCGCGGGAAGGCGTGGTGGTTGTTGTGCCACGCCTCGCCGAAGGAGGGGATGGCCAGCCAGGCCACGTTGCGCGAGTGGTCGGTGGTCTCGAAGCGGCGGCGGCCGAAGTAGTGGCCGATGGAGTTCACCGCGTAGGTCACGTGGTTGATGAGGAAGATACGGACCAGCCCGCCCCACAGCATGCCGGTGAACAGCGCCTTGACGTCGCCGCCGGTGATGGCGAACGCCAGCAGACCGGGTGCCACCACTCCGGCGGCGGTGACCAGCAGCAGATTCTCGCTCAGCCAGCGCAGCTGCTTCTCACGGACCAGATCGGGGCAGTAGCGCATCGGGTCGGAGGTGAGCCCGGTGTCGAAGAGCCAGCCCAGGTGGGAGTGCCACAGACCCTTCACCATGCCCTTGAACCCGGGTTCGAAGTCCAGGTGCGGGCTGTGCGGGTCACCCGGCTTGTCGGCCACCCGGTGGTGCTTGCGGTGGTGCGCCGCCCAGATGATCGGCGGGCCCTGACCGGCCAGGACTCCGGCCGTGGCAAGGCTGTACCGGATGGGCTTGTAGGTCTCGAACGAGCGGTGGGTCAGCATCCGGTGGTAACCGGCGGAGATACCGAAGCCGGAGATCACGTACATCACCAGCGTGACCACGAGATCGGACCAGGAGAAGATCCGGTTCCACAGCAGTACCATCGCGCCCAGAACGGCCACGAGCGGTACGACCGACGCGATGAGCATGAACCAGCGGTGTTCCCTACCGTCCATGGTGTCCTCACTTCCGGGAGAGCTGGGGTGACAGAGTGCCCGCCGTCCCGCCCCGCGCCTTGCGCAGACGGGGCAGGATCGCGGTGCGCAGTAAGGGGAAGAGCAGCGCGCGGGGGGTGTGGCGGCCCGCGATGTTCTGGGCCTTGGCGACCGGGCCGGGTACGACGACGCGGCGCCCGCGGGCCAGGCCGTCCAGCCCGGCGTCGGCGACCCGGCGCGGGGAGAGCCAGGCCAGGATCTTCTGGTCGGTCAGCCGCGGGATACCGCCGACGTCGTAGAAGCCGGTGCGTACCGGGCCGGGGGCGAGCAGGGTGCAGCTGACCCCGGTGCCGCGGAGTTCGGCGTGCAGCGATTCGGCGAAGGTGTTGGCGAACGCCTTGGTGGCGGAGTAGGTGGCGGCCGTCGGCACGGGCTGGCGGCCCGCCGTGGAACCGGTGACCAGGACGCGTCCACGGCGGCGGGCCAGCATGCCGGGCAGGACCGCCAGTGTCAGCTGGTGCAGTGCCACCACATTGACCTGGACCTCGGCGGCTTCCTGGGCCGGGTCGTTGTCCGCGAGCGCACCGCAGGTGGGAAAGCCCGCGTTGGCGCAGAACACCGCCACCTCGGTGGCCGCCAGTTCCCCGGCCAGCTCCCCCCGCTGGACGGGGTCGGCGAGGTCACAGGGACGTACCCGCACCTCCGTCTTGTGGGCGTCGCGCAGTTCGGCGGCGAGGGTTTCCATGGCGTCGGCGCCCCGGGCGACCAGCCACAGGTCGTGGCCGCGGGCTGCGAGTCCCCGGGCGAGGTCGGCGCCGATCCCGGAGGAGGCGCCGGTGACCACCGCCAGCCCGGCACGGCTCATCGGGCGCCCGCCCCGCCGAGGTGGGCGGCCAGCCGGGAGCCCGCGGCGTTGCCCGAGCGGCAGCACGCCTCGATGCACACGCCCTGGATGTAGTCGCCGGCCAGTTCCAGGCCGGGCAGCGTGGCCACGGACTCGCGGACCTCGCGGAGGAAGTCGGCGTGGAAGGGGAGGTAGCCGGTATAGGCCGCGTTCCAGTGCTTGACCGTGGTGTTCACCCGCCGGGCGCGCGGAGCGCCCAGATAGGTGCGCAGCTTCTCCTCGGTCTGACCGGTCAGCTCGTCGATGCGCTCAGGGCTGGGGTCGATCAGCCGTCCCTGTCGTCCGCTGTAGGTGTAGCGGACGATGTGGCGTTCCTCCATGCCGTACGAACCGGCGTTGCTGCACGGCCCGTCGTCCATGGCCAGCGCCCGTACCTCACGGGTGAACATGGGCTGGTCGTACTCGACGATCACCACCGTGGACGGGAAGTAGCGCACGTCCTTCAGCCGGCGGCTGAGGGAGGGCCGTTCGGAGCGGACGATGTCGGCCGTGGCGTAGGCCGGGGTGGCGAGGACCACTCCGTCGTAGGAGCGCTCCTCGACGGGCGCGCCGTGGTCGGACACCCGCAGTCCGGTCACCCGTCCGGCGCGCACCACCAGTCCCTCCACCCGGGCGCCGAGCCGCACCGAGACCCGCTTGGAGATGGCGTCCAGGGCGGGCTGGATACCGCCCCCGAGCTGGTCGTAGTGGTCCATCAGCATGGCCAGGTTGGTGCCGAAGGTGCCCGGGTAGACCTCGTCGGGTTCGGCGCCGTTGTTCCGGATCACCATCGGGCGCACCAGCATGTCGGTCATCTGGGGGCCGAAGTAGGCGCTGAGCGGTGCGTGGTCATGGGCGCGCGAGAGCCGGGTGAAGTAGTGGGAGCCCAGGAAGCGGTTGGTGTCGTCCATGCGGATCCGGGCCGCCATCGCCGCCATCCGGGCGAAGTCGCGGTGGGAACCCATCTTGCGGATGTTCTTCAGCGTCTGGCTGCGGCGCTCGCTGTCGAGGGTGAGCACCTCGCCGTCCTTGATGCGGGAGGCGTTGTAGCCGAAGGACTCGTAGGAGTCGGCGCCGAGTTCGGCCGTGAAGGCGCGGAAGGCGGTGTAGCGGCGGCCGATGTTCTTGCCGCCCGCCATGATCTGGCGGTCGCCGAGACGGCCCACGCCGAACCGTCCGCCCAGGGTGTCGTCGGCCTCGAGGAGGTCGACGTCGTACCCGTTCCGTTCCAGGCGGAGGGCCGCGGCCAGGCCGGATATGCCCGACCCGACGACCGCCACGCGGCCGCGGTTTCCTGCTCGCTCATTCACCATGTTCAGACTCCGTGTGCGTGAGGGTGTGCGTGTGCGGTGGTGCGGGTGTCGGGCAGCAGCTCGATACGGCCGGTGACGATGGCCTTGCCGAACTGGTGCAGACCGACCTCGACCGGCACCCGGCCGTCGGCGGCGGGGTCGCCGACGGTGGCGGTGTACGTGAGGTCGGCCTCGAACTCGCCGAAGTCGAGGAACGCGGCCTCGCAGCCGACGGCGACGGCGTGCGGGGAGGGCACCGCCCCGGCGCGGCAGGCGGCCACCAGCGCCGCCTGGCGCAGGCCCTCGGCGATCAGCGGGCCGGGGACGTGGTCGTATTCGTGGTCGAAGAAGGCGGGGTGGCGGCGGTCGGCGGCGAGCAGCGGGCCCTCCGGTCCGGTGGTGTGCTCGCCGGGGGCGCCGATGACCACGTTCCGCTGGTTGCTCCGGCCCACGAGGGCCGGGTCGAGCGGGCGGCGCGGCGAAGTGGTGGCGGTGGCCACCGGCTTCTGTGCCCGCTGGAAGGCCCGGAAGACGTCGTAGTCCTGCTGTGACATGAAGGCGAGTTCGGCGCTGAGGGTCATCGCCGGGCGCCCGCCGATCTCCATCGCGCCCTCGAGGGTCATACCGACCACGTCCGAGCCGCGGTTGCGGCGCCCGGCCACGCGGTAGCGCAGATATCCCTGGAGCGGCCAGGCGTGGTCGTTGCGGTACGCCTCCACGTCCTCGATCCGGAAGCTGATCCGCTGGAGGCTGAAGGGCAGTCCGACCGCCACACCGACGTGGCGGTGCAGCAGGACGAAGATGGCCTGCCGCGCGGCCTCGGCGGAGGCGAACGGGTCGTGGTAGGCGTCCCACTGGTCGGACCACAGGCTGTGCGCCCTCGGCACCTGGAAGGACAGGCAGAAGTCGTCCTCGCCGACCTGTGCGGAGTCGGCGACGAACACCTCGCCGATCTGGCGGCGGTGTGCGATGTCCCGGGGCACGGTCCGGTCGAAGGTCAGCTCCACGCCCGGCGGCAGCAGCGGGCTCGGGAAGTCCGGTCGCGGTGGCGCGGCCGCGGCGCCGGTGTCGGTGGACGTGGTCATCGGTTCAGCTCCTGTTCGGTACGGCCCGTGGGGTGCTGCGTGGTGCGGTGGTCTCGGCGCGGGGCGGGTGCCGGGCCGTAGACCGGGCGCCACATGGCCTTGCGGCGGCGCACTTCACCGGCGGCTAGCGCTCCGGCCTGGCGGAGCAGCGCACCGCGTCCGACGCCCGGCGCCGATCCGCTTCCCGCGCCCCGGGCACCGCGCACCAGCAGTCGGCCGGTGGCGCCCAGGACCCGGGCGGGGGTGAGGACGTCGAGCAGCGAGGCCCGGTGGCTCAGCAGGTCCAGGACGTCGCCGGTCCGGCCGCGTGCGTGCAGTCGGCGGACGACCTCGGGCACCGCGGCCGCGATGGGTCCGGCCACGCCCAGGTCGGCGGCGAGGCCGTAGTACTCGGCGTAGGTGCGGTCGCGCCAGCGGCCGAACTCCGCGGTGGCCCGGTCCAGGGCGCCCGCCGGTCCGGTCAGCGTGGCCTCGACGGCGGGCGCGAGCCGTTCGGCCTGGTGGAAGGCGTCGCCGATACCGCGGCCACCGGCCGGGTCCTTGAAGTGTCCGGCGTCGCCGATGAGCACCCAGCCGGGCCCGGACGCCTCCCGGAAGTATCCCTGGAAGCGCTGGATGCCGTAGATCCTGGTGGCGCGTCTGGCGCCGGCGAGGGCGGTGGCGATCGGTTCGCAGGCGGCGATGTGGGCGTCGACGGACCCTTCGAGGTCGGTGCGGAATCGCTCCGTCTCGTGGGCCTGCGGGGACACACCGACGATGTACAGCCCGCCGTCGGCCGGGCCGCCGAGCATATGGCGGTCGCCCCAGCGGTGGAAGACGAAGGTGGGCGTCTCGCCGAGGTCGGCGCCCTCGAAGTAGGTCCAGTGGTAGCGGCGTTCATTGGTGGTGAGGTGGTACGGGCGGGCCCCGACGAGGGCGGCGACGGTGGAGTTGCGGCCGTCGGCGCCGACGACGAGCCGGGCGCGCAGCACGGTTTCGGTGCCGTCGCACACCACCCGGACACCGGCCACCCGGCCGTGTTCGCGGACCAGTTCCGTCACCTTGGTGTCGAGGCGTACGGTCGCCCCGGCCTCGGCGGCCGCGTCCCGCACCAGGGGGTCCAGGACCTGACGCCGGATGCAGGCCGCGCCGCCCACGTCGCCGGGGCGCTGGGGGAAGCGGGCGTGTACCCGGAAGTCCTCCAGCCTCATGTCGACACGTGCCATGGGGGTGACGCCCGCCGCGCGCAGCCGGCCGGTCAGCCCCAGCCGGTCGAGGAAGGCCAGTGAATCGGCCTGGAGGATGTTGGAGGAGAGGGTGAAGCCCAGCGATGCGGCCTGGTCGAGTACGGCCACCCGCAGTCCCCGGCGGGCCAGCAGCGCGCCGAGCGAGGAGCCGGCGACCCGCGCTCCGACGATGACGACGTCGAAGTGTTCGGTCGGCAGGGTCACAGGGCACCTCCGTTCCAGCGGATCGCCGCCGCGGAGGCGAAGTCACCGGCGTGGGCGAACCCCGACATCACCACGAGATCGCCGTCCTTCAACTGCCCGTCCCGGGCGGCCTGTTCGAGAGTCACGGGCACGGCGGCGCCGTAGAGGTTGCCACAGCGGTCGAAGGTGTCGAAGTGGCGCTCGGCGTCGATGTCCAGCGCCTCGCGCCAGTTCTTCAGGAAGATGCGGTTGGGCTGGTTGGTGACGAGCACATCGATCTCCGAGGTGGGCACACCGAGGTCCGTGCACAACTCCTTGACCAGCTCGGGCACCAGGGTGTTGCCACGCTCCAGGATCTCGGTGGTCTTGGTCTCGTCGAAGTGGATGTCCATCTGGCCGGTGCCCGGCTCCCAGTACTTCCGCTTGTCCGGGGTGACCATCCCCAGGTCATGGGCGTAGCCGGGGGTGCTGCGGGTGCGCACACCGAGCAGCGGGGACCCCGCACCGGCCTCCAGGTAGGCCACTCCGCAGCCGTCGCCCGGCATGGGGGCGTGGGAGAGGGGGCGGACGTCGGACTGGGCGAATACCTGGCCCGCCGCGTTCTGCACATTGGCGATGAGCGCGGTGCGCGCCGAACCGTCGGCCATGATCTTCTCGGCCAGGCGCAGCATGTACATGAACGAGGCACAGCCGCCGTTGTGCAGGTCGACGATCCACTCGGGGTCGCAGCCCATGCGGTGCGCGGCCTCCGCCCCGATGCCCATGAACGGCTCGTCGGGCAGCAGCACATTGGTGATCAGCACGTCGACCTGGTCCGCGGGGTCCCGGCCCAGCCGTTCGAAGACGGGCCGGGCCGCCTTCGCGATCATCTCGGCGGCGCGGTCCTCGCGTTCGACGTGGTGGCGGGTGGCCGGGACACGGAAGAGCGGCAGGTCGGCGAGGGGATCCGCGGCGGCGTCCGGGTCCACGAAGAACTCGGGCCCCACGATGTTCCCGGGCAGATGGCTCCCGAAGTCGACGATGCCCAAGGGAGGGTGCATGGAGTGTCCTTTCACAGCCATTCCTCGACGGTCCGCGCGGTGTGTCCGGCGTGTTCCTCGAGTACCGAGAAGTGGTCACCGGGGAGCGGGGTGACCGTGTCCGCCGCGCGCCACAGGGTCCACGTACCGGCTTCCGGAACGGGCGGGGGCACCTTGGCGGTCAGCAGCAGGGCGGGCGCGGTGAGCGGGTCCACCGCCCACTCCTCCAGCAGCCGCAGATAGCCGCCCATCGCCAGCACGCCCGCCTCGCTGACGTCGACGTAGGCGTGGCCTCGGTCCAGGACGCTGCCCATCGCCCACGCGAACACCTGGGCCCGCTCGGTGGGTTCCGGCTCATAGGTGTCGATCAGCACGACACCCCGCACCGGATGGCCGTCGCGTTCCAGCCGGGCCGCCACGGCGTGGGCGATGACACCGCCGATGGAGTGGCCGACGAACAGCGCCGGAGCGCCCGCGGCGGTCCGTACCGCGCTGTCGGCCAGCGCCTCGACCGCCGCCTCCCAGGTGGCGGGCAGCAGGGGCGAGTCACCGAAGCCGGGCAGGGTGAGGGCCGAGACATGGCGACGGTGCTCGAACCCGGCCGCGAAGCGGGCGAACTGGTGGGGACCGGACCCGGCGAGGAAGGACGGCACGCAGATCACCGCGGGTTCGGCGGGTCCGTCGGAGATCAGCACTGCCCGCGGTGGGGCGTCCAGCTCGGCGGCGGTGGTGAAGCCGGGGCGGGGGCCGGCGGCGGACGCCAGCATCGGGATGGAGGTCTCCAGTTCGCCCCGGGCGTGAGCGACACGCAGCAGTGCGCTGAACGCGCCGTCGCCCGGGGAGGCGGAGTCGGTGGAGGCGGAATCGGTCGCCGCCGGTCCCCCGGCCGCGGGGTGACCGGCCTCGTCGATACCGAGCAGGGTGCGCAGATGTCCGGCGATGGCCGCCGGGGTCGGATGGTCGATCAGGAGTGTCGGCGGCAGGTCGAGACCGGTGGCGGCGGTCAGCCGCTGCTGCAGCCGGACCGCGCCCATGGAGTCGATACCCAGCTCCAGCAGGGTGCGGTGCTCGTCCACCGTGGTGCCGTCGTCGTAGCCGAGGACCAGGGCCGCCTGGGTGCGGACCATGGCGAGCACATCCTGCGGCCCCCCGGACGGCGGGTCGGGGACGGCCGACGGTTCGGCCGTCACGGGTACGGGCCCGGTCCCCGCCATCGCCTGTGCCGGGGCGTCGATCCAGTGGCGGTTGCGCCGGAACGGATAGCTGGGCAATGCCAGGGCGCCCGCGGCCCGGCGGACGGCCACCGCCTCGAATCGCGGCGCCGGGTCCGCGCCGTCCACGCCGTGGACGTGCAGTTCGCCGACCGCGCTGACCAGGGCCCGGGCCTCGGGCTTACCGGCGTACAGGGCGGGCACCAGGGTCGCGGTCCCGCCGCCGGTCAGACAGCCCCGCGCCATGGAGGTGAGCACGGCGTCCGGGCCCACCTCGAGATACGCGGTCACTCCCGCGCTCTCCAGGTGGCGGATGCCGTCCTGGAAGCGCACCGGCGCCTCGGCATGGCGCGCCCAGTACGCCGGTGCGGCCATCTCCGCGAGGGACAGCATCGCACCGGTGACGTTGGAGATCACCGGGATCCGCGGCGCGGAGAACGTCAACCCCGCCGCAAGGGACTCGAGTTCGGACAGCATGGGACGCATCAGGGGTGAGTGGAAGGCATGGCTCACCCGCAGCCGGCGAGTGCGGCGCCCGCGTTCCTTCCACCGTGCGGCCCACTCCAGCACCGCGTCCTCGGCTCCGGACACCACCACCGCGCGCGGCCCGTTGACCGCGGCGAGCGCGAGGAGCCCCTCGTAACCCTCGAGGGCGGCACCGGCCTCGTCCTCGGTGGCCTCCACGGCCACCATGGCACCACCGGAGGGGAGCCGTTCCATCAACCGGCCCCGGGCGGCCACCAGCGTGGCGGCGTCGGCCAGGGAGAGGGCACCCGCGGCGTGCACCGCGGCCAGCTCGCCGATGGAGTGGCCCATCAGGAAGTCCGGTCGCGGCCCCCATGATTCGAGGAGCCGGAACAGCGCCGTCTCCAGGGCGAACAGGGCGGGCTGGGTGTACCGCGTCCGGTGCAGCAGTCCGGCGTCCGGGCTGCCGTCGGGTGCGGCCATCACGGCGCGCAGCGGCCGTGGCAGATGACGGTCCAGTTCGGCGACGGCCGCGTCGAGCGCGTCGGCGAACACCGGGTAGGTGGTGTACAGCTCCTGGCCCATGCCCGGCCACTGGGAACCCTGGCCGGAGAAGAGGAAGGCGGTCCTGGGCTTGCGGGCGGCGGTGCCGTGCACCGTGTTGGCGGCGAGCTCCCCCCGGGCGTAGGCGTCCAGCCCGGCGAGCAGTTCGGTCCGACCGGTGCCGACCACCACGGCGCGGTGGTCGAAACGGGCCCGGGTCACCGCGAGCGCGGCGGCCACCTCGGCGGGTGGTGTGCCGGTGTGCCCGGGGTCCGAGAGGTGGGTGTGCAGCCGCCGGGCCTGGTCGCGCAGTGCGGCGCCGGAGGTCGCGGAGAGCACCCAGGGCACCGGTCCGGTGAACTCGGCTGCGGGGCGGGCGGGTTCCTCGGCGGGGGCCTCCTCCACGATCACATGGGCATTGCTGCCGCTGATACCGAAGGCGGAGACACCCGCCCGGCGCACGCGTTCGCCCCGTGGCCAGTCCACCGGTTCGGTCAGCAGGGACACCGAGTGCCAGTCGGCCTTGTCGGTGGGCCGGTCGATGTGCAGGGTGCGCGGCAGCACACCGTGGCGCAGCGCCTGCACCATCTTGATCAGCCCACCCACTCCGGCGGCGGCCTGGGTGTGGCCGAGGTTGGACTTCAGCGCGCCCAGCCGCAGCGGGCGGCCGGCCGCGCGGTCCCGGCCGTAGACGGCCGTCAGGGCGTCGATCTCGATGGGGTCGCCGAGCGTGGTGCCGGTGCCGTGTCCCTCGACCGCGTCGACGTCGTCGGGGGTGAGACCGGCGTCCTTGAGGGCGGCGGCGATGACGCGCTCCTGCGACGTGCCGTTGGGGGCGGTGAGGCCATTGCTGGCACCGTCCTGGTTGACGGCCGTGCCCCGGACGAGCCCCAGCACCCGGTGGCCGAGGCGGCGCGCGTCGGAGAGCCGCTCCAGCAGGACCAGACCGGACCCTTCGGACCAGCCCGTGCCGTCCGCGGCCTGGGCGAAGGACTTGCAGCGGCCGTCGGGCGACAATCCGCGCTGACGGCTGAACTCGGTGAAGGTGGCGGGGGTGGACATCACCGTGACCCCGCCCGCCAGCGCGAGGCTGCATTCGTCGCGGCGCAGCGCCTGTACGGCGAGGTGCACTCCGACCAGAGAGGACGAGCAGGCGGTGTCCACGGTCATCGCGGGGCCCTCGAAACCGTAGACATAGCTGACCCGGCCGGACAGCACACTGCCCGCCGAACCGATGCCCCAGTACCCCTCGAGTTCGGGAGAGCCCGCGCGGGCGAGCCACGCGTAGTCCTGACCGGTCGTCCCGACGAACACCCCGGTGGCGGAGTTGCGCAGGGTGCCGGGGTCGATCCCGCCGTCCTCCAGCGCCTCCCACACCGTCTGCAGCAGCAGCCGCTGCTGCGGGTCCATCGCCAGCGCCTCACGGCGGCCGATGCCGAAGAACTCCTCGTCGAAGTCGGCGGCCCCGTCGAGGAACCCGCCCGCACGGGTGTAACAGGTGCCCGGCCGATCGGGATCCGGATCGTAAAGACCCTCCAGGTCCCAGCCACGGTCCCGGGGGAAGTCCGTGATGACGTCCCGGCCTTCCGCCACCGTTTCCCACAGCTGTGCGGCGGACCCGATGCCGCCGGGATAGCGGCAGGCCGCCCCGACGATGGCGATCGGCTCCTGGAGCCGCTTCAACCGGGCTTGTGTCTCCGCCAGTTGGGCGGTGACGCGGCGGAGGTAGCGGAGGGACTTGTCCGCGTCGGACGGTGATCCGGACGTGGTGTCGGCGGTGGTGGCGCCGGACAGGGTGTCGGACATGGCTCAGCCCACCTCCAGGTCGTTGTCGATGAAGGCGAAGAGCTCCTCCGCGCTGGCCGTCTCCACGTGTTCCCGGGCGCCGGTCACCACGCTCCGACCGGCCGTGCCCGGTCCCTCTCCGGACCCGTCCGCAGGGGCGGGGGGCGGTGCCTCGCCGCCGGGGAGCCGCTTCTCGAGGAGGGTCCGCAGATGGGCGGCGAGCGCGGCGGGCGACGGATGGCCGAAGACGAGCGTGGAGGGCAGGGTGAGCCCGGTGGCCTGTTGCAGCCGGTTGCGCAGCCGGACCGCGCCGAGCGAGTCCAGTCCCAGTTCCTTGAAGGCGCGCTCGGGCTCCACCGTGTCGGGACCGTCCTGTCCGAGCACCGCGGCCACGTGTACGGCGACCACGTCCAGGACGAGTTCGCCCCGGGTCTCCGCGGACGCGGCGGCCAGCCGCGCGAGCAGATCACCGTCCGCGGTGGTGGACCGCCGCCGCGCCGGAGCGGGTACCAGGGAGCGCAGTACGGCGGGCAGGCCGTCCTCCCGTGCCTGCGCGCGCAGGGCGGCGGTGTCCAGCCGGGCGGGGACGAGAGTCGCGTCGGACGTGCCGTGCACGGTGTCGAACAGCCGGAGCCCTTCCTCGGTGGACAGCGGTGCGAGTCCGGAGCGGCCGAGCGCGGCGACACCGGATCCGCCGAGGTGGCGGGTCATCCCGCTCTCCTCCTCCCACAGCCCCCAGGCCAGGGAGAGTGCGGGGAGCCCCTGGGCACGGCGCCACTGGGCGAGGGTGTCCAGGAACATGTTCCCGGCGGCGTAGTTGCCCTGGCCCGGTCCCCCGACGGTGCCGGCCACGGAGGAGAACAGCACGAAGGAGGCCAGGCCGAGCCCGGCGGTCAGCTCGTGCAGATGGAGCGCGGCGTCCACCTTGGGCCGCAGCACCCGGTCCAGTCCCCCGGACGTCAGCGATTCCAGCAGTCCGTCCTCGAGGGCTCCCGCGGAGTGGACCACGGCGGTGAGCGGCCGGTCGGCAGGGATCGTGTCCAGGAGTGCCGCGAGCGCGTCCCGGTCGGCGACGTCGCACGCGGCCACCGTCACCTCCGCGCCCGCCCGCTCGAGTTCACGCTCCAGTTCCGCCACGCCCCCGGCGTCGCGGCCACGTCGGCTGACCAGCAGCAGATGGCGCGCGCCGTGCGAGATGGCCAGACGCCGGGCCACATGCGAACCGAGTCCACCGGTCCCGCCGGTGATGAGGACCGTGCCGTCCCGGTCGAACGCCATCGGTCCGCCGGTGGCGCCGCCCGGGGCGGTGGCCCGTACCAGCCGGGGCGCCAGGACGGCGGCTCCGGACCGGACGGCCAGCTGTGGTTCACCGGTGGCGAGGGCGGTGGGCAGGGCACGGGCGGACGCGGGGTCGGCGTCGAGGTCCACGAGCCGGAAGCGGCCGGGGTGTTCGGACTGCGCGGTGCGCACCAGCCCCCACAGGGGCGCGAGGCCGGGGTCGGGGCCGTCCGGTGCCGTGGCGTCGGCATCCGCCGGCGTGCGTATCGCCGCCCGGGTGAGGAACACCAGTTCCGTAGCGCTGAACCGCTCGTCGCCCAGCCATTCCTGGAGGAGTCGCCGGGTGGTCTGGGCGACCGCGCGGACACCGGCGGCGGTGAGGGCGCCGGGGGCCTCGGTGGGCACGACCACGACATCGGGAACGTCCGCCCCCGCCGCCACCGAGGCGGCGAGCGCGCCCAGGTCCGCGTGGTGCGCCGGGTCCGTCCCGGGGAGCGCGAACGGGACGGGGCCGAGGGACGCCCAGCGACGTGGCGCGACGGGCTCGTCCGGCGTGTCCACCGCCGCCCAGTCGAGGCGGAACAGCGCCTCGTCCGCGGTGGCCGCGCGGACCGCCGCCAACTGCCCGGTGGAGACCGGCCGGGCCAGCACGGACGCGACGGACACCACCGGTGCTCCGGCGCCGTCCACCGCCGTCATCCCGACCGTGCCCTCGCCCAGCGGGGTGAGGGTGACGCGCAGCGGGCCGGTGGCGCCGGGAGCGCTGATCCGTACCCCGGACCAGGCGAAGGGCAGCCAGGCGCCGTCCCGCTCCCCGTCCGGCCCGCCCGCCCGGCCCAGGCCGGTGAGCCGGGCGTGGAAGGAGGCATCCAGCAACGCCGGATGGAGACCGTGGCGTTCGCCGTCGGCCCGCTCCTCCTCGGCCAGGGCGGCCACCTCCGCGTACACCGTGTCGCCGAGCCGCCAGGCCGCGGACAGGCCCTGGAAGGCCGGGCCGTAGCCGAAGCCACGGTCCGCGAGCCGGTCGTAGAGGTCGTCGGTGTCCAGGCGCTCCGCCCCGGCGGGCGGCCACACCTCGGGAGCCGTCCCGGTGGCCGCGCCCTCCTCGTCCGCCGCCAGTGTGCCGGTGGCGTGCCGGGTCCAGCCGTGTTCGCCCTCGGTGCCGGCGGTCCGCGAGTACAGCGTGAGCGGCCGCCTGCCCTCGTCGTCGGGTGCGCCCACCACGGCCTGGAGGTCCACCGCGGTGTCGCCGGGGACCGCGAGCGGTGCCTCGATGGCCAGGTCCTCCACCACCGGAGCGCCGGTCAGCTCACCGGCCCGCAGGGCGATGTCCACGAACGCGGTGCCGGGCAGCAGGACGACGTCGTAGACCGTGTGGTCGGTCAGCCACGGGTGCGTACGGCGGGACACCCGCCCCGTACAGAGCCATCCCGTCCCCGCGGCCATGGGCACGGCCGCGGCGAGCAGCGGGTGGCCGACGGCGCGCTGGCCGGCGCCGGACACATCGCCGCCCCCGGTCTGCCGGGGTTCCGCCCAGAACCGCTCCGCCCGGAACGGGTAGCCGGGCAGCTCCACCGGGCCGCCGGTCTCGCCGAACACCGTTTCCCACGACACCGGCACACCATGGGCGTGTGCTTCGCCGAGCGAGGCCAGGAAGCGGCGCGGACCCCCGTCGTCGCGCCGCAGCGAGCCGACGACCGCCGCGCGGCCCGCCGGGGACGCCTCGGTGGTCTGCTCGACGGCGACGGTGAGCACCGGGTGCGGGCTCATCTCGACGAACGTGGTGAAGCCGCCCGCCACCAGATCCGTCACCGCCTCCTCGAAGCGCACGGTCTGCCGCAGATTGCGGAACCAGTAGTCCGCGGTGAGCTGGGAGGTGGCGAGCGCCCCGCCCCGCACGGTGGACTGGAAGCGCACCTGGCCGTCGTGCGGCCGGACCGGGGCCAGCGCGTCGGCCAGTTCCTCCCGCAGGGCGTCGACCCCGGCGGAGTGCGAGGCATAGTCGACGTTGACCCGGCGGGCCCAGATGTCCTCGGCCGCGCAGACCTCGAGGAGTTCGGTGAGGTCGTCGGCGGGGCCGGAGACCAGCAGGGACGCGGGTCCGTTCACGGCGGCCACCGAGATCCGGCCCGCCCACCGCTCCAGCAGGGGGGTGAGCCGGGCGGGGGCGGCGGTCACCGACGCCATCCCCCCGCCGCCCGCGATGGCGGCGATGGCCTTGCTGCGCAGCGCCACCACCCGGGCGGCGTCCGCGAGGGTCAGCCCGCCCGCCACGTACGCGGCGGCGATCTCGCCCTGGGAGTGGCCGACCACCGCGTCGGGCCGGACCCCGTGGTGGCGCCAGAGCGCTGCCAGGGACACCATCACGGCGAACAGGGCGGGTTGCACCACATCGACCCGGTCCAGCGGCGGGGCGTCCGGCGCGCCATCGAGCACATCGTCCAGGGACCAGTCCAGGTGCGGGGCGAGGGCGTCGGCGCAGGCGCGCAGCTCATCGGCGAACACCGGGTAGGCGGCGGCCAGTTCACGCCCCATGCCGATCCACTGGGAGCCCTGTCCGGGGAAGACGAACGCGGTCCGGCCGGTGCGCGCGGTGGCCCGGGCGGAGTACGCGGTGGCGGTGGCGGTGTCGTCGTCGAGCGCGTCGCGGGCGAGTGCGTCCAGCGCGGTGAGCAGGTCCTCGCGCCGCTCGCCGACGATCACCGCACGGTGGTCGAACCGCGCACGGCGGAGGGCGAGGGTGTGTCCGACCCGGCCGGGGGGCGTGGCGGAGTGCTCCGGGTCCGCGAGACGGGTGTGCAGTCGCCGGGCCTGCTCGCGCAGTGCCTCGGGGGACGTGGCCGACAGCACCCAGGGCACGGGACCCGTCGGCCCGACCGGCCGGTCGCCGCGTTCCTCGGCGGGCGCCTCCTCGACGATCACATGGGCGTTGGTGCCGCCCACGCCGAAGGCGGAGATGCCCGCCCTGCGTATGTGCTCGGCGCGCGGCCACGGGGCCGGTTCGGTCAGCAGCGACACCGGACCGGCGGCCCAGTCGGCCTTGTCGGTGGGCCGGTCGATGTGCAGGGTGCGCGGCAGGACACCGTGACGCAGCGCCTGCACCATCTTGATCAGCCCGCCCACTCCGGCGGCGGCCTGGGCATGACCCATATTGGACTTCAGCGAACCGAGCCTGAGCGGCCGGTCCGCCGCCCGGTCCCGGCCGTACGCCGAGGCCAGGGCGGTGATCTCGATGGGGTCGCCGAGCGTGGTGCCGGTGCCGTGTCCCTCGACCGCGTCGACGTCCGCCGGGACGAGGCCCGCGTCCGCGAGGGCGGCGGCAATGACCCGTTCCTGCGCGGGCCCGTTGGGGGCGGTGAGGCCGTTGCTGGCACCGTCCTGGTTGACGGCCGTGCCCCGGACGAGCCCCAGCACCCGGTGGCCGAGGCGGCGCGCGTCGGAGAGCCGCTCCAGCAGGAGCACCCCGATCCCCTCGGACCAGCCCGTGCCGTCCGCGGCCTGGGCGAAGGACTTGCAGCGGCCGTCGGAGGACAGCGCCCGCTGACGGCTGAACTCCGTGAACACCTTCGGGGTGGACATCACCGTGACACCGCCCGCGACGGCGAGCGCGCACTCTCCCCGGCGCAGCCCCTGGGCGGCAAGGTGGACCGCCACCAGCGACGAGGAGCAGGCGGTGTCCACGGACAGCGCGGGGCCCTCGAAGCCGTAGACGTAACTCACCCGGCCCGACAGCACGCTCGCGGCGGAGCCGATGCCCCAGTACCCCTCGAGTCCGGGCGAGCCCGCGCGGGCGATCTGGTCGTAGTCCTGTCCGCTGGTGCCCATGAACACACCGGTGGCGGAGCCGCGCAGGGTGCCGGGGTCGATCCCGCCGTCCTCCAGCGCCTCCCACACCGTCTGCAGCAGTAACCGCTGCTGCGGGTCCATCGCCAGCGCCTCACGGCGGGCGATCCCGAAGAAGTCGGCGTCGAAGTCGGCGGCCCCGTCGAGGAACCCGCCCGCACGGGTGTAACAGGTGCCCGGCCGGTCGGGATCCGGATCGTAAAGACCCTCCAGGTCCCAGCCACGGTCCCGGGGGAAGTCCGCGACCACGTCGCGGCCCTCGGCCACCATGTCCCACAGCTGCGCGGGCGAGGCCACACCGCCCGGATAGCGGCAGGCCATTCCCACGATGGCGATCGGGTCGTCATGGCCGTCGGCCTGGGATCCGGCGGGCTCCGCCTCGGGCGCCGTCGCGGGCGCGGGCATCTCGAACCCGGCCCGCTCCAGCAGGTTCTGTGCCACCGCGGAGGGATTGGGGTGGTCGAACAGGAGGGTGAGCGGCAGCTCCATACCGGTGGCCTTGCGGAGCTGGTTGGTCAGCTCCACTGCCGCCAGGGAGTTGTAGCCGTAGTCGCGGTAGGCGCGCTCCGGGTCGATGGTGGCGGGGTCGGTGCCGAGCAGCGCGGCGGTCTGTTCGCGTACGAGCTCCACCACGGCCGGGTAGCGGTCGTCGGCGGCCAGTCCGGCCAGCCGCCCGGCCCAGGACCCGGGGGCCGGTCCGGCCCCGGGTCCCGGCGCTCCGGCTCCGGTCCGTGCGCCCGGGCGGGTGTCCCCCGTGGATCTCGTCTGCGCGTCCGCGCCCTCAGCCATGTGCTCCTCCTACACGTTCCACTCGCCACCCGGGCCGGAGCACGCCTGCCGCGACACCCCCGTCCGGCCTGTGCTACTCCGCCGCCGCGGAGCCCTCCGTCGCGGATCCCTCCAGCAGGAACGCCCGCACGGCGGCGGCCAGTTGTCCCGGCTGGTCCTCGGGGATGAGGGTGTAGCTGTCGGTGATCTCCACGTGCTGCCCCTTGGGCAGCAGCTCGGCCAGTCTGCGGCCGTGCTCGGGCGGCATGACCTTGTCCTCCGCGGCCCAGGCGACGAGTGCGGGACGGTCGAAGTCCCGCAGCTTCTCGGCCCAGTTGTTCAGCTCGCTCTTCGCGGGGACACCGAGGACGTACTTCCGCAGATCCCGGCGGATCTCCTTGGAGGTCCACAGTGGCTCGAACCACTGGTTCATGACCTCGTGCGGCACCGGCCGCTTGCTCATCCTCCCCCAGGTCATCGGCATCCGACGCATCGGTGTGAGCTTCAGCAGCCGGAACGCGAGGTTGATACCGCCGGGCATCTTGGCCGACATGTACAGATTGCTGCCGGGCAGGCCCGGCGGGAAGTTCTCGAACGCCTCACAGGAGGTGATGACGAGCCGTCCGATCCGCTGGTCACGGCCGTCGGCGACGAGGGCCTGCGCCCCGCCCCAGTCGTTCATCACCAGGGTGACATCACGCAGGTCGGTCTTCTCCAGGAACTCGGCGACCAGTCGCGCCACTCCCAGGATGGACAGATCCGCGTCGGCGCGCATCGGACGCCGGTGCCCGCCCAGCGGCAGCGTGGGCACCACACACCGGAAGTCGGCGCGCAGGTCCGCGACCACGTTCCGCCACAGCGAACCGTCCATGGCCACGCCGTGCAGGAGGACGACCACCGGCCCGTCGCCACCGGTGTCTTCGTACTCGATGGTTCCTGCCGAGAGTTCCACCTCAGCCATATACGAAATCTCCCAACGGTCAGCGAACGAAGGCGGGGTGCCGTCTCACGGTGGGGTGGATCTGAACTGGCGCTCGGATGTCGCTCTGTCGACAACCACGCTAGCGGCCGTAAGACAGAATCCAGGAAAGCATCCGTGTCCTCTTACTGCCAGCTATCCGCAGGGCTTTGGCAGGAAGTTGCCGATCTCTGACTATTTCCTGGTCCGCTGACCTCGGGGCGCCACTCACGAAAACTTCAGAATGACATAATGACGCACCGGCGTCAGGTATTCAACGTTGAATTCATCCAACCGGGAACGGGCGCCGATTCTCCTCCGCTCCCGGCCAGCCACACCCTCCAGGACCGACCCGGCAACGCGGTTGACCTGGCGTTACCCCGTGAGCGGCACCAACGCCCCCTGAATCCAATATTCCGCTTTCCCGGCCCCGCTTGGTGTGTCGGTGGCGCATGCTATCAAGGTCCGCATGCCGACCGCGCCCTACGGGGAATTGCTGGCCACTATGCAGGAGTTCACCCTGCATAGTGGCCAGCAAGGGCGCGCCGCACGCCTTTACCAGCCGCTCTCCTCCGCCCGTGTACGCATTGGGGAACCGGCCTTTCCCGAGGACCGGATGTACACCTTCTGGGAGTTCACCAGTTGAAGGCTCACCACTCCAGGAAGCTCACCGCCCGGCGGAATCGGCCAGCACTTCCCGCGCCGCGCGGCCACCGGAGGCGAGGGCGCCCTGCACGGAGCCGGTGGCGCGGTGGTCGCCGCAGACGTAGCGGCCCTCGGCGAAGCGGGTCGTACGGCTCAGGGGCCATGGCGCGCGCATGGCGGGGAGGGCCGCTTCGACGGTATGGGTGGCGATCAGGTCCCAGTCGGCGGTGTCGACGCCGTAGAGCGCTCCGAGCCGCTCACGTACGGCCGCCTCGCCATCCGGCCGGTCCGAGGGCAGCACGGAGGTCTGGACGAGGGAGGTGCCGCGCGGTGCACAGGTGGGGATGACCTCGGAGAGCACACAGGTGTTGAGGATGGCGGAGTCGCTGTCGGTGACCAGGGTCGGTTCGGGCAGCGGAGGTGTGCCGGTGGCGTGGTAGTACGTGGTGACGGCCCGGTGGCCGGGGAGCGGGAGGCCGGGGAGCAGACGGACGGCGGTGGCGGCGTCGGTGGCCACGACGACCGTGACTGCCGGGCGTTCGCCCCCGTCCTCCAGGAGCACACCGGTGTCGGTGAGCGCCGCCACCGGGGTGTCGAGCCGGAGCGTGCCCTCGGGCAGGCCGTCGGCGAGCTGCCGCGGCACCGCCCCGATGCCCTCCGCGGGGAGGCAGAGGGTACCGCGCGCCATACTGCGCCAGACGAGGTGGAAGAAGCGGGCGGAGGTCTCGAGTTCGTCCTCCAGGAACACCCCGGACAGGAAGGGCCGCAGCACCTCCTCCACGGCGCGGGACGACAGCCCGGCCCGGGTCAGGGCCTCGGCGGTGGACCGGTCCGGACGCCGTTTGAGCAACGCGGCCGGTGCCAGCAGATCGCGCGTGGTCAGGGCGGCCAGCGCGGTGAGGTCACGCGCCGACAGGGCGCGCCCGGGCAGCAGACCGCTCACCGCCCGCGGACACCGCGTCGGATCGGCGAGCCGGACCACACCACGGGGGGTGTGGGCGACGACGCCCGGGGTGAACGGCCGCAGCCGCAGGGCCCGTAGCTCCACACGCTGTTTGACCTGGGGGTAGGCGGTGTTGAAGACCTGGAAGCCACGGTCCAGGAGGAATCCGTCACGGCGGTCCGTACGCATCCGGCCGCCCACGCCGTCGGACGCCTCCAGGAGTTCGACCCGCCTGCCCGCGCGGCTGAGGTCGAGCGCGCAGGCGAGGCCCGCGAGCCCGGCGCCGACGACGATGGTGTCGGCGGCCGGAAGGTGCTGACCGGTCATCATCCGCCTCCCTGAGCGGTCCCTGGCAGGGGCTGGGTGCGACGCGCCACCAACCCGCCGGGCCGTGGGGGCGGGGCAGCGGCCACGTGGTCAAGCCGACCACGAAGCGGCCCCTGACACCAGGCGCCTCCACGGCCGTAGCCCCATCGGGTGACAGGCCCGCTCGGCCACCCGCCCCGCCGAGGCCGGGGAAGCACAGGAGGTACGGGAGGCGCGAGAGGCGCGGGACACGACGATGCGGCCGGGGTTTCCCGCCGGCCGCATCGCGTACCCCTGGAGACGTGGTGCCTCCGTCACCGCTCCTGGTCGTCGACGTATGCCGAGATCCAGGCCAGCGGTGCGTTCCAGTTGATGGTGATCTCGTTGGTGGAGAACGCCATGATGTCGTCCGTGTAGCACATCGCCGGGGCGCAGCCCTTCAGCTTCTTCTTGGAAACGGGGTCCTCCAGACCGGAGTTGGGGCCTCCGGCCAGCGAACCACGGGCCGGGCGAGGCAGCTTGCGGTCGAGCTGGTGTGCCCAGAAGCGGTGGTGCTGGTTGCGCGAGTCCCGTTCGCCGTAGCCGGTGACGTAGGACTGGTTGAGCGGGTTGCCGCCCAGCAGGTAGTCCATGCCGCGCAGCACCGCGTCCCGGTAGCGGTCCTTGCCGGTCAGGTCGTGTGCGGTGGCGAGGACGACCATGTTGTTGAGCACCTGGCTGTTGGAGCCCCATTCGTACCGGTTGCCCTTGGGCGCGTAGGGCACACCGTAGGCCGACTTCTCGGAGAACGAGGCGTAGCGGTCGGCGGCCTCGGTGACCGTCGAGCGGACCGCCGCGCGCTGCTCACCGGTGAGGTTGCCGGGCACGGTGGCCAGGTCCAGCGCGCCGAGTCCGGCCACCGCCGCCCAGGACACACCGCTGACGCGCGGGAAGAGCGCGTCGGCGTCGCCGTGCAGCGGGGAGTCGAGGAACGCCTTGCGGTAGGTGTTCTCGCCGGTGGTGAGGAACAGCTCGGACGCCGCCCAGTAGAACTCGTCCCGGACGTCGCGGTCGCCGTACGCGCCGCCGCCGACGGAGTCCCCGTCGCCGGCGAACTTGTTCGGGTGGGCCTTGGCCGCGGCCCACGCGCTCCGCGCCACTTCCAGGCACCGCTTCGCGTACTCGGCGTCGTAGGGCTGGAAGAGTCGGGCGGCCTGCGCGGCGGTGGCCGCGAGGTTGAGCGTGGCGGCGGTGGACGGCGGGCGCAGCACCCGCGGCTGCCCGTCCCGGTCCGGCCGGGTGGGTATTCCGGTCCACTGCTTGTCGTGCATCTTGTGGAACGCCATCCCGGCGAACGGCCGGCCCTTGGGCACCTGCATCCGCATCAGGAAGTCCATCTCCCAGCGGGCCTCGTCGAGGACGTCGGGGGTGCCGTTGCCACGCTCGGGCACCCTGAGCCGTCCGTCGCCCAGCGGCGCGGCGTCGGCGCCCGGAGCGGTGAGGGTGCGCTCGTAGGAGGACATCAGCTGGGCCACCGAGATACCGCCGTTGACGACGTACTTGCCGTGGTCACCGGCGTCGTACCAGCCACCGGTGACATCGCGCCGGTAGTCGCACACGCCCTTCAGCGAACAGCGCGCCCGGGTGTCGCCGCCGCGCGCGGCCTTCTTGTCGTGGCCCGCGGGACGGGCGTACGCGTCGCCGACGAACTTCTTGTCGATCTTGATGCCGCTGCGGTTGTGGTAGAAGTACGCCAGCGCGTCGGAGCGCAGCGAGCCGTAGAGGTTGTCGCCGATGGCGAACGGCTCGCTCCTCTTGCCGCCGATGGTGACGGTGTACTCCTTGCCCGGGGTGGTGACCTCGCTGAAGTCGAAGGTGTGCACGTTCTGACCGGAGCTGCGGTCGGTCCCGGCCGGGGTGGTGCGGCCACTGGCCCGCTTCACCCCGTCGGCGTCGCGGAGGGTCCAGGTCAGGGGCTTGGTGGCGGGCGTGACGACGGTGCCCTTCTTGGCGCCGTGCGTCGGGTAGCCGACCTGGTTCACGCGGACCGGGGAGCCGGTGTCGATCGTGGGGCGGTCCGCCCCGGCACCCCGCGGACCGGTGTGGTCCGCGGCCACGGCCGCGGGTGCGGCCAGTGCGCCCAGGGCCAGCCCCGCGGCGACCGCCGCGCCCAGCGTGCGCCGGCGGCGGCCGGTCCGGTCGAGGGCAGGACGTGTCCGGGGAGCAGAGTGAATCAAGGCGTCAGCACTTCCGAAGCGGGGACGGGGGCAGCGCAGCGGCACGGCGGCGGCCGATCCGCCGCTGCTCGCCGACGGGGTCCGTGGGAGCCGCGGGCGTCCGGAGGCGATGTCACCGTGAGTGACACCGTGGACGCGTCGCGCGGTCTCAGGAATGGGCGCGCGGTGTGCGCGGCCAGGACCCTTCGACGGCTCTTTCCATACGTCTGACCCTAGGGAACCGGCCTGGTCTGCGGCTTCGTACGGCTAGCCGACATTTGGCTGCCTCAAGTGAATGAGCCTGACTCATTCAATTGAGGTAGGCGGGAGCCGAGCGGGGCTCACGGCCCTGGTCAGGCGGCTGCCCTCCGCGTGACCGGGGCCGGGCAGAGGTCCCCGGCCCCGGGCCGCGCTCCCCTCTCCCGTCCGTCACACCCTGTTCTCCCCGTCCGTCACACCCGGTCGGCCAGCGTCGCCAGCGCCTCCCGGGCCGCGGCCGTCGCCGCCGCCCGGTCCTCGGGGACCAGGCCGACGCGGGTGCGGCGGTCCAGCAGGTCGGACTCGTCGAGCGCGCCCTCGTGGCGTACCGCCCACAGGAGCTCGGCGCGAGTGGTCCGTACGCCGTCGGCGACCGGTTCGGCCAGCCGGGGATCGGTGTCGGCCAGGGCCTGGACGGCGGTGGCCTCGGTGCCGTAGCGGTCGAGCAGCCGGCGGGGCGCGGCCAGGGTGGCGAGCGCGGGCCGGGGCGCGGCGCCCACCAGGGGGATCCGCGAGGTGCGGCAGGGAGCGGGCGCGTCGAGGCGGCCCGCGGTGAGCGCGGCGTCCACGGCGTCCTGCGCCATCCGGCGGTAGGTGGTGAGCTTGCCGCCGACGACGGTCACCACGCCCTCGGACGAGGTGAGGACCGCGTGGCGGCGGGAGATGTCGGCGGTGCGCGCGGTGTGCTCGGTCTCCAGCAGGGGACGCAGTCCCGCGAAGGCGCCGACCACATCCTCGCGGCGGACGGGCACATCGAGGACGGAGCCCAGGATGTCCAGCAGGAAGCCGATGTCGGACTCCGGCGCCTCGGGGACGTCCGGCAGCGGGCCGTCCACGGGCTCGTCGGTCAGGCCCACGTAGACACGGCCGTCGTCCTGGGGCATCACCAGGACGAAACGGTTGGTCTCACCGGGGACGGGGATGTGCAGCCCGGTGCGCAGACCCCCCAGACTCTCGGCGCGGAGCACCAGATGGGTGCCGCGGGAGGGGCGCAGCCGGATGCCCTCGGTCAGCTCGGCGGCCCAGACACCGGTGGCGTTGATGACGGTGCGGGCCCGGATGCGGAACTCCTGTCCGGTGAGTTCGTCGCGCACCAGGGCCTCGCCGCCGGTGAGGGACAGGGCACGGGTGCGGGTGAGCACCCGGGCGCCGTGTCCGGCGGCGGTGCGCGCGATGGCGGTCACCAGCCGGGCGTCATCGGCGAGCTGGCCGTCCCAGGACAGCAGTCCGCCGCGCAGGCTCTGCCGCCGCAGCCCGGGGGCGGCGGCCAGGGTCTCCACGGCCGACAGCCGCCGGGGCGCGGGCAGGGTGGCGCGGCCGGTGCGAGCGGACAGCCGCAGTACGTCACCGGCCCGCAGCCCGGCCCGGACCAGGGCGGCGTTGCGGTGTGAGGTGAGGGCGGTCAGCGGCATCACGAAGGACTGGGCGCGCACCAGGTGCGGGGCGGTGCGCTCCATGAGCGTGCCGCGCTCGACCGCACTCTCGTGGGCCACGCCGACGTCGCCGGTGGCCAGGTAGCGCAGTCCGCCGTGGACCAGCTTGGAACTCCAGCGGGAGGTGCCGAAGGCGAGGTCGTGGGCGTCCACCGCGACAACCGACAGGCCGCGGGAGGCGGCGTCCAGGGCGGCTCCGGCGCCGGTGACACCGAGTCCGACGACCAGTACATCGACGCGGGCGCCGGAGCCGCCCGCGGCCAGTTCCTCCAGTTCCCGGGAACGGCGCGCTCGGTTGAGGGAGTAGTCGGGGCGGGAACCCGCGGCAGCGCTCATGGGGCGAGGATCCTTTCCAGGATGTGGCGGACTTCCGCGTAGAAGGCGGTGTCGTCCAGCTCGGGATCGGTGTCGTCGGTCATGGTCTGCAGGGACAGCGCGAACGACTGGAGGACCAGCAGCAGGGCGCGGGCCTGGCGCACCGGGTGGTCCCGGCGGACGGTGCCGTCCGCGTGGCCGCGCCGCAGCGCCTCCTCGATGAACTCCAGCACCCGGTTCTGGCTGGCGCCGCGGCGGTCGAAGAGGTACGGGAGCATCAGCTCGGGGTCGACGTCGAGGATCTTGCGGAACAGCGGATGGCCGCGCAGCGCCCGCAACCCGCTCACCAGAGCGTCGACGAGCGGGGCCGCTGCGCTCCCGAGCGGGCCCGGATGCGGCATGGCGCCCAGGATGACGGCCAGCCACTCCCGGGTCATGAGGTCACCGACCAGCCCCCCTACGTCGGGCCAGCGGCGGTAGAGCGTCATCCGGGAGACGCCGGCGCGGCGCGCGACGTCGGTCAGGGTCGTCCGCCGGACGCCGACGGCCAGCACACAGTCCCGTGCGGCGTCGAGCACGGCGTCGTCATCCCGAGAGGTGTTGCGTTTGGACGTCATCTGTCACAGTGTAACGGCGGATGCGGCGCCGAGCGAAGGCCGGGCCCGCCCCGGATGCGGGTGATCCGCGTCCGGACCGCACCGCGAAGCACGGCTGAGCCGCACGGAGAAGCGAGGAATCAGGTGGAGTCGACAGACATGCTGTGGAATGGCTGGGGCGATCCGGAGCGGGCCGCGCCACTGCCCGAGTCCGTCGTCGGCCTGCTGGGCGAACTCCTCGGCGTACGGCCCTCCGACGGCCGCTCCGTCGCCCTGGAGGACGCCCTGCCCCGCGACTCCCGGCTGCCCGATGACGCCCGCGAGGCGTTCGCCGGGATCGTCGGCGCGGAACACGTACGCACCGACGGCGAGAGCCGGATCCGCCGCACCCGCGGCAAGTCCACGCCCGACCTGCTGCACATCCGGTCCGGCGCCGTCGAGGACGCCCCCGACGCGGTGGTGCGCCCCGGCAGCCACGACGAGGTCGTGGCCGTCCTGCGGCTGTGCGCCGAGCGCCGGATCGCGGTCGTCCCCTTCGGAGGTGGCACCAGTGTCGTCGGCGGGCTCGCCCCCAGCGGCCACGACTGCTTCGTCACCCTCGACCTGCGCCGGATGAACCGGCTGACCGAGGTGGACACCGTCTCCCGCACCGCGGTGCTCGAACCCGGTCTGCGCGGCCCCGAGGCCGAGGCGCTGCTCGCCGAACACGGCTACACCCTCGGCCACTTCCCGCAGTCCTTCGAGTGGGCGACGATCGGCGGATTCGCCGCCGCCCGCTCCAGCGGTCAGGCGTCGGCGGGCTACGGCCGCTTCGACGACATGGTGACCGCGCTGCGCGTGGCCACGCCCGAGGGCACCTGGGAGACCGGCCGCAGCGCCCCGCGCTCGGCCGCCGGACCGGATCTGCGCCAGCTGGTGCTGGGGTCCGAGGGCGCCTTCGGCGTGATCACCTCGGTGACCGTGCGGATCCGGCCGCGCCCCACCACGCGCGTCTACGAGGGCTGGCGCTTCGGCTCCTTCGAGGCCGGCCGGGCGGCACTGCGCGCACTGGCCCAGGACGGTCCGCTGCCCACCGTGCTGCGGCTGTCCGACGAGACCGAGACCCTGGTGGGCCTGGCCGACCCGGAGGCCATCGGGAAGGGGGCTTCGGAGTCGGGGTGCCTGGCCATCGCCGGATACGAGGGCGACGCCGAGGAGGTGTCGGTCCGCCGGGAGCGCGCCCGGGCCGTGCTGACCGCCCACGAGGGCACCTGCCTCGGTGAGGAGCCGGGCGAGAAGTGGAACCACGGCCGCTACTCCGCCCCGTACCTGCGGGACGCGCTGCTCGACGCGGGCGCGTTCGCGGAGACGCTGGAGACCGCCGCGTACTGGTCCCGGATCCCCGCGCTCTACGAGAACGTGCGCACCGCGCTCACCACGGCCCTGTCCGAGGCGGGCACCCCGCCGGTGGTGCTGTGCCACATCTCCCACGTCTACCCGGCGGGCGCGTCGCTGTACTTCACGGTGCTCAGCGCCCAGGGCGACAAGCCCGAGGAGCACTGGGCGGGCGCCAAGCGGGCGGCCTGTGACGCGATCATCGCCTCCGGCGGTACGATCAGCCACCACCACGGGGTGGGCACCGACCACCGGGACTGGTACGCACAGGAGATCGGCCCGCTGGGCGTGGAGGTCCTGCACGCCGTCAAGAACCGGCTCGACCCGTCCGGCATCCTCAACCCGGGTATTCTCCTGCCGCCCCTGACGTCTCCCGGAGCGTAGCCATGCGCCACTTCACCGCCGTCGTCAAACCCACCTCGGGGAGCTCGGGCAGCGAGTCCCTGGTCCCGCTGGCCCGCGCCCTCCGTGAGGGGGGTGCGGAGCTCGAAGTCGAGTACAGCCGCAGTCTCGGCCATGCGCGCGACCTCGCCGTGCGCGCGGCCGAGCAGGGCCGGGTGGTCCTCGGTGTGGGCGGGGACGGACTGGCGGGGCGGGTCGTCGGCGCCCTGGCCGGGACCGACGCCGTCGCGGGTATCGTGCCCGCGGGCCGGGGCAATGACTTCGCCCGTGCGCTCGGACTGCCCGAGAAGGTGGCGGACCTCGCCGAACTGCTGCTGACCGCCGAACCCGTGAAGACCGACGCCATCGAGGTCGAGTCCGCCGTCCACCAGCGGATGGCGGTCCTGGGCAGTGTGTACGCCGGGGTGGACGCCCTCGCCAACCGCCACGCCGACGCCTATCGCGCACTGGGCGGCGCCGCCTCGTACTACGCGGGCGGGCTGCGGGCCGTCACCACCTGGCGGCCCGTGCACTACCGCATCACCATCGACGGCACCCCGCTCGAGCGCACCGGTTACACCGTGGTGGCGGCCAACTCCGGCTACTACGGCTTCGGCCGGCAGATCGCGCCCGGCGCCTCGGTCCGCGACGGTGTGCTCGACGTGGTGGTCATCCACCACGCGTCGCGCATGCTGTTCTTCAGCATGATGAACGAGCTCAAGACCGGGCGGCACGTCCGGCGCAAGGAGGTGGAGATCCTGCACGGCCGCGAGGTGCGCATCGAGGCGGACCGGGATCTGCCCTACGGCGCCGACGGCGAGGTGGAGGCCGAACTGCCGGTGACGGCACGGGTGTTGCCGGAGGCGCTGAACCTCCTGTGCTGAGACCGCCGCGTGTGCTGAGGCCGCGGCCCGGGAGGGATCGCGCGGGAGCCGCCGGCGCCGGCCGGCGGCGACGGAGGAGGAGCCGATGAGGAGAGGCCGATGACGGACGACATGGTGTCCGAGACGACGCGGATCGCCGTACCGCCGCGGACGGTGTACGACACGGTCACCCGGGTGACGGAGATGGGCCGCTGGAGCCCCGAGTGCACCGGCGGCAAGGTCAGGGGCGGCGCGGCCGCGGAGATACGTGCGGGGACGCGGTTCACCGGCACCAACCGCGCCGGCTGGCGCCCGTGGTCGACCCGGTGCACCGTGACCGTGGCCGATCCCGGTGAGCGGTTCACCTTCGTCGTACGTGCGGTGGGACTGCGCATCGCGGTCTGGAGCTACCGCTTCGAACCGCTCGAGGACGGCCGGGCCACCCAGGTCACCGAGACCTGGATCGACCAGCGGGGATGGCTGATGCGTCGCGGGATCAGCCCGCTGGTCAGCGGGGTGCGCGACCGGGCGGGGTTCAACCGGCGCAGCATCCGGCAGACGCTGGCGCGGCTGAAGGAGGCCCTGGAGCAGGAGCACCGGGTGGCCTGAGCGCGGGACGCCCGGCCGTGGTGGCCGCCCGGTCGTCGCGGTGCGACGGCCGGGCGGTCCGGCTCCCGCCGGGCTGTGCGCCCGCGTACCCCGGCTGTTCCCCGACCTCCCGGCAACCGCCGCCGGACCCTGGCCCACGTTGCTGCGGGCCACCGGCCGTACCAGACTGTCCAGCCTCCCCCGCCGCACTGCCTGGCGCCCGGGCCGTGATCGTCCACACCGTCGCCACGGTGTCACCATCCGGTGGGCACGTGAACCGTCCTTGTGGGTTGTCGTGTTCGCCGCCGCCTGTCCTTCGGACGGCTCACCGGGGCCCACCAGCGGGCGAACCGGATCGACCACCGAGCGGGCCACCGGCCTCGAACGCGCCCGGATCGCACGGGAGATGCACGACGTCCGCTCTCACGGACCCGCCCCGCCGCGGGTCGGGGCGGGTCCGGCGGTCGGGCGGTGCCGGGGGTCAGCGGGGTGTGTACCCCGGCTCCGCGCTGAGGTCGTTCTCCCACGCCTGCCAGTCGTCGTACCGCTCGGTGGGGCGGGGGTCGCGAAAGAACCACTGTGCGCCGGGTCCGGGGGTGTTGGGCGCCTCGGCGACAGGAGGTCGTGTGACGGGCTCTTGCGCGGACGGCTGTGTGCCGGTGGCCGGAGTGGGGGGCGGTGCGGCCGCGGTGGAGTCCGCTCCGCCCGGCATCAGAAGGTCGACCCGGGTGCCGTTCGTCCGCCGCTCGTCCGCGAACTCGGTGATCTGCTGGTGGCAGGCGTGGTCGAGGTGGGTCGTCCCCGTGAGGTCGATCCGGAGGTGCGGGGTACCGGCCTCCCCCGCGGCCTCGAGGACCTCGATGAGGCGGGGGAGCCGGAGGAACGTGGCGTTGCCGCTGAGGGTGACGGTGGTGGTGTCCCCTTCGGCGCGGTGTGCGACGACGGCCTGGGACATGCGCAGGGCGGCGAGGATCATTCCCGCGGCGAGGCCCGCCAGAACACCTTCGAGGAGCGCGCTGGCGAAGATGACCGTCGTGGTGAGCGTCATCACGCCGAACTCGCCGCGGTCCTGCCGCCACATCTTCGGGAACTCCGCGGGGGCGAACAGCTTCCAGCCGCTGTGGACCAGGACTCCGGCCAGTACGGAGATCGGGATCAGAGCCAGCACCTGTGGCAGCAGAAGCGCGAAGGCCAGCAGCCACAGCCCGTGCAGGGTGCGGGAGAGCCGGGTCCTCGCTCCCGCCTGGACATTGGCCGAACTGCGGGCCACCACCGCCGTGACGGGGAGGGCACCGAGCACACCGGCCACCGTGTTCCCGGCGCCCTGGGCGATCAGCTCGGTGTTGTAGCGGGTGCGCGGACCGCTGTGCATCCGGTCGACGGCCGCGGCGGTGAACAGCGACTCGGCGGAGGCGATGACGGTGAAGGTCAGGATCGAGGTGATGATCCCGACGTCCGTCAGCCCGGCGAACTCCTCGGCCCCCGGCAGATGTACGGAGCCCAGCAGATCACCGACCTGGAGCGTTTTCACCTTCACCCCGGGCAGGCTCGCCACGGCGATTCCGACACCTACCGCCACCAGGGCGGCCGGTACCTTCGCGGCCGGCCCCGGCACCTTCTTCCACAGGAAGCTGAGCACCACGGTGGCGATGCCGAGGCCCGCGGCGATGAGGGCCTGCGGGTTCTGCACCGTGTCGGAGACCAGGCCGGGCAGTCCCGCCACGTTCTCGACAGGAGTGCCGGGAGCCTTGTTGTCGGCGAGGGGGTAGGACTGGCTGAACATCAGCGGCAGTCCGATACCGGCGAGCATGCCCTGTACGACGGCCAGGGAGATGGCCTGGAAGAGCCTGCCCATCCGGATCAGACCCAGGATGATCTGCAGGATCCCGGCACCCAGGACGATGATCCCGAGCATGGCCACCCCGTGCTCCGCCACCGTCTCGGCCACCAGCGCGGCCAGGCCCGCCGCCGGTCCGCTCACCTGGAGCGTGCTGCCCCGGGCCATCCCGACGACCAGTCCGCCGATGACACCGGAGATGATGCCCAGTTCGGCCGTGACGCCGGACGCCACCGCCACTCCGATGCACAGGGGCAGGGCCACCAGGAAGACCACGAGTGACGCGGCGAAGTCGGTGGCCAGGCTCCCCCGGTCCCAGCCGCCCCCGGCCGGGCCCGATCCGCCCGGGGCGGGCCGCCGGACGGGAGCCCCGGACGCCGGGGCGGTGGTGTCGGTGCCGGTGTCGCCCGGCGGTGGTCCGCCGGGATCCCGGCCCGGTTTCCGCCGGGGCCGGGCGTGTGCGCCACTCATGACAGATGCTCCGAGAACAGCCCATCGGCGCCCAGTTCACGCAGTCGGCCGGTGTCCACCTCGTAGTACCAGCCGTGCAGGCGCAGCCTCCCCGCCTCCACCCGCTCGCGCACGACCGGGTACTGGCGCAGTACGGACAACTGGTGGACCACGTTGCGCTGTACCACCTCGCGCAGCGACGGCTCCTCCGCGCCGCCCCCGCGGCCGTTCGCGGCATCCGGTGACAGCAGGGGCGCGAGTCCGGGGCGGGCGAGTTCGAGCCACGCCCCCACACCGGGCAGATCCGAGAGATCGGTTCCGGCCCGCAGTGCGCCCATGGCCCCGCAGTGCGAATGGCCGCAGACGATGACGTCGTGAACGTCCAGCACCCGCAGCGCGTACTCGATGGTGGCGGCCTCACCCGACGCCCCCCGCCCCGCGGGCGGGGGGACGATATTCCCTGCGTTACGCAACTCGAATATCTCCCCCGGACGCGCCTGCATGATGAAAGCGGGTATCACCCGCGAGTCGGAGCAGGTGATGAACAGCGCCTCCGGGGATTGTCCCTCCGCCAGCTTCCGGTATTCAGCGCTCTCGAAATCCACCCGCTGCCTCAGCGAACGCGCACGGTCCAGCAGTGCCTGCACGGTACCTCCCTGATACGGAGTCAGGCCAAGATCGACCACGTATCCGGCACGATAAGGGGGTAACCAATAGGCGGAGGTTAAGAGAAGACCAGGGCAATGCAAGAAACGGCTGATTGAGCGATGCGTCACAGAAAGGACCACGAAAATGGCGCACCTCGCCCCGACCCACCGCCCCCGGCTCCATGACCGATTTCCCGCACTGGCGTCCACACTGCCTTTTCTTCCGCTCGGCCACGCCCCCACCCCCGTACGGCGGTTGCCCGACCCGGCCCCCGGCACCGCGTTGTGGTGCAAGGACGAGAGCGGCTACGGCGACGGCGGCTGGGGCGGCAACAAGGTGCGCAAACTCGAGTGGCTGCTGCCCGACGCACGGCGCCGTGGGGCGCGGACCCTCCTGACGGTCGGCGGTATCGGCACCAACTGGGGCCTGGCCGCCGCGCTGTATGCCCGGGAGCAGGGGATGGCCACCGCCCTGGCCCTCATCGACCAGCCGGTCGACGACCACGTACGGGCCCAGCTGGAGCGGTTGCGCCGGTCCGGGGCCACCCTGCACTTCACCCGTACCAAGGTCCGCACCATGGCCATCGCACCATGGCTGTTCCTGCGGCACACCGCCGCGGGACGGCTCCCGCACTACCTTCCGGCGGGCGGCTCCACCCCCGTGGGCACCCTCGGACCCGTCGAGGTGGCGCTCGAACTCGCGGCCCAGATCGCGGCCGGGGCCCTCCCCGAACCCTCCCACCTCTTCACCGCCGTCGGCAGTGGAGGAACTGCCGCCGGACTCGCCCTCGGTCTGCGCCTCGCCGGGCTCCGCACCCGGGTCGTGGGGGTGGTCGTCAATGACACGCTCCGGCTGGACATGCCCACCGTGACCGGTCTGGCGCGCGGAACCACACGCCTCCTCCGATCGCGCGGCGCCGACCTGCCCCCGACGCCCATCGGCCCGGAGCAACTGGCCCTGGTGCGCCACTGGCTCGGGCCCGGCTACGGCCACCCCACCCCGGAGGCCCTGCGCGCCCGGCGCCTCGCCGCCGACACCGCGTCGCTGCTGCTGGAACCGGTGTACACGGCGAAGGCGATGGCCGCGCTGACCTCCCTCGCGGCCGACGGCCGGCTGGCGCCGGGCCCCGTGCTCTTCCTCAACACCCACGGGCCCCGGCCCCGATGAGGGTGTTCACCCGGGGGCGACCGGGAGTCAACGCCGCTGTGTTGTTATTGAATTCCACCGGAGTGCATCATTAGTGCGCAACGGCGGCCACGCCGGGCGTGGCACTTCGGTGAAAGGAGGGGCGGCCACGGCAGCGCCGGGCCCCGACCCGACGCGGGTGGCTCCACACATCCCCACAGATCGCAGGAATGACGACGTGTCCCAACGATGGCAAGACATCGGCGCAGCACCGGCCGACGGCGAGGAACCCCTCTCCGACCTGGGTGACACCGCTCTGGTCGACCGGGCGTCGCGGGAACCCGAGTCGGTCGGACGGGTGGTGGCGGAGCTGAGCGCGCGCCATCTGCCGGCGGTGACCGGCTACGCCTCGCTCTGTGTGTCCGCTCCGCCCGGCGCCGCCACCCTGGCTTCGGAGGCGATCCTCACGGCCGTGCTCGACGCGGCTCCCGCCGCACCGGACGAGGCGTGGCGTCCGAAGCTGCTGGGCGCGGTGGTCGAGGTGGCCAGACGGCGATGGTCGGACTCCGGCCGCCGCAAGGAACTGAGCCCGGACTTCCGGGAGTGGCTGGAGAGCGGCCCGGATCAGCCGACCGCGTACGCGCGGAGCGGAAGGAGCGGAAGCGCCGAGCCGGAGTCGGGGCGGTACGGAAACGGACGCCGGACCGTTCGTCCCCGCCCCGGGGTTCTGCGCACCGCCTTCCGCGGGCTGCCGGCCCACCTGCGCACCGTGCTCTGGCACGATGTGGTCGAGCGCGAGGAGCCCGCCGCCATCGGACGTCTGCTGGGCGCGCGGCCCGAGACCGTGCGCGGCTGGTCCGCGAACGCCCGCGCCAAGTTCCGGGACGCCTACCTGCGGACGTACGCGGACGAGGGCGACGCCGCGTGCCGCCCGTTCACCCGGCTGGTCGAGATCGCCGCGGAGACCCGGCGCATCTCCCCCGCCGGGGACGTGGACGGCCATCTCGCCGACTGCGCCTACTGCCGACGGGCGTTCGACGACCTGTCCCGGATGGAGCACCACTGCGACACCCTGCTGGCGGAAGGTGTGCTGGCCTGGGGAGGGGCGCGCTATGTCGCGGAGCGTCCGGCGGCGGGCCGGGCGGCGGCCGGTGGCGCCGACGAGGCCGCGGGGGACACCCCGGAGACCGGCGCCGCGGTCCCGGCCGCGGAGGGGACGGGACCGGAGGCGGCGACCGGAGCCGCCGCACCCACCGCCCCGCACACCCCCGGTGGCAGCCGCAGACGCCGTACCGCACAGGTGGCGCTCACCTCGGGCGCCATCTGTCTGGGGGTCATCGCCGCCGCGGCGCTCTCCGCCACCCACGACAGCGGGGCGGACGGCCGTGACACCACCCCGGCACAGGAGAGGCCGACCTTCTCGGTGACGGGCGGCTCCCCGGCCGGGTCGGCCTCTCCGCGGCCCTCCCCGCCACCGAAGAAGAAAAAGAAGAAGCCGCACACCCCGAGTCCCTCGCACTCCCGCACACCGCCGAAGCCCCCGGTGAGCGGCGCCGCGGTCGCGTGGGACTTCACCGAGGGATCCGGCACCACCGTGCGTGACGGCTCCGGCCGCGGCAATGACGGCACCCTGACGGGGAGCGGCGCGCGGAGCGGGAGTCACGGCGGATCGCTGGCGCTGAACGGGGACCAGTACGCGGAAGGGGCACGGGGGACGCTGGACACCACACGGAGCTACACCGTCTCCGCCTGGCTCAACCTCCGCTCCACGGCGGAGTTCTCCACGGCGATCAGCCAGGACGGACAGGAGATCAGCGGTTTCTTCCTGCAGTACGACGCCTCCATCGACCGCTGGCGGCTGGCGATCTGCGACGCCGACTCCTCCGAGGCGGACGAGGACGAGGCGGTCTCGGCCACCGGCCCGCGGCTCGGCACATGGCAGCACATCGTGGGCGTCTATGACGCGCCCGCGAAGGAGATGCGGCTCTACGTCGACGGACAGCTGCAGGACACCACCGAGCACACCCCGGTGTGGTCGGCCACGGGCGAGTTCGCGGTGGGACGGGGCAAGTGGGAGGGTGATGTGGCCGATCGCTTCCGGGGCGGTATCGACGCGGTCGCCGTGTTCCCGCGCGTCCTCTCGTCGTCCGAGATCGCGACGCTGGCCCGGCGCTCCTGACCGTCGTCACCCGGGTCCGTCAGCCCATGACCACGGCCTTGATGCTGGTCGACCCGGCGACCGCGGACAGCGCGTCGCCGAACCGCTCCAGCGGGAAGCGGTCGGTGATGACGCCCTCGGTGCGGATACGGCCGGTGCGCAGGGCCAGGAGGGCGCGATCGAAACAGTGGGTCTGCGCGAAGGAGCCCTTGATGGTCAGTTCCCGGGAGAAGATCTCATAGGGCGAGAACGGAACGGTGTCGTCCGCACCCGCCATCCCGTAGACCAGCACGGTTCCGCCGCTGCGGGTCACCTCGGGGCAGATCGCCAGGACGGCGGGGACGCCGGTGGCCTCGATGACCGCGTCGAACCCGGACGGCGCCAGCGAGCGCAGCCGCCGCAGCGCCCTCCTGGGGTCCGTGCGGTCGATCCGGACCGTTTCGTCGGCCCCGAGCAGCCGGGCGACCTCGAGTTTGTGCGGTCCGGGCGCGGCGACGGTCACCCGTGCCGCGCCACCGTGGACGAGGAGCTGGGCGAGCAGCAGCCCGGTGGGGCCCGCGCCGAAGAGGAGCACATCGGATCCGGGGCGCAGCGCCAGCACATCGGCCCCGTGCAGCGCACACGCCAGGGGTTCGGTGAGGACGGCGGTCATCGGGTCCAGTCCGTCGAGAGGGAAGCACTTCTCGGCCCGGGCCACCAGCAGATCGGCGAAGCCACCGGGTCCGGTGACCCCGAGCGAGGAGAAGTTCTCGCAGTACAGCGGCTGGTCACGGCGGCAGGGCGCACAGTGTCCGCACAGCACCGTGTTGTCGACGGCCACCAGCTCACCGATCGTCAGCCCTTCGACCCGCTCGCCGAGCGACTCCACTTCGGCCACGATCTCGTGTCCGGGGATCAGCGGGAAGCGGGCCATGAACCCGCCCGCCAGCAGATGCCGGTCGGTGCCGCAGACCCCGGTGGCCACACTGCGCAGCCGGACCTCCTCCGGACCCGGCCGCGGGTCGTCCACATCCAGGACGCGGAAGTGGTGGGGCCGGTCGAAGACCACTGCTCGCATGATGTGCGCTCCTGACGGTGGACCTCGGAGAGGTGTTCTCCGCGACCACGGAAACGCTAGGTCAGCCATAATTGTCACGCAAGATGTGTTAACAAAGTGCGGGTCTTCCCCTAAGAATCTGCCCAGGGGCGGGTGCGCCGACGGTGAAGACCGCACCGGCCGCCTGCCGTGGGAGGTGGAGGCGGCGGCCACCGCACCGGTACGGTCTGGATCGACCGTGCGGGGATCGAGCCGCTGGTGTGCCCGGGGACGGGCCGGACCGCGCCGGGCGCGGAGGGGAAGGAGGCCGTATGCCGGCCAGGGCACGGCTGTCGCAGGCCGCCGTCGAGGAACGGCGGCAGGCCGTCCTGCGCCATGTGGTCGAACGCGGCGAGATCCGCATCGACGACCTGGCCTCACGGTTCGACGTCAGCCTGATGACGATGCACCGCGACCTGGACGACCTCGCCGCCCGCCATCTGCTGCGCAAGGAACGCGGCCGCGCCGTCGCCTTCCCCGCTCTCACCATGGAGACCGCCACCCGCTTCCGGGAGTCCGCCCGGCTGGCCGCGAAGATCGCGCTGTGCGCGGCGGTGGCCGACCGGATCACCCCGGGGACCACCCTGCTGCTGGACGACTCCACCACCCTCTACCCGTTGGCCGACGTGCTGGCCTCGGTCGGCCAACTCACCGTGGTCACCAACTCGGTGGGCCTCGCCCAGCGGCTGGGCGGCGCGCCCGAGGTGGACATCACGCTGCTGGGCGGGCGCTACAACAGCGAGTTCAACTGCTGCACCGGCCCCGATGTGGTCGGCGCCCTGTCCCGGATCCGCGCCGATCTCGCACTGACCTCCGCCACCGCGATCCTGGAGGGCCGTCTCTTCCACCCGCTGCGCGAGTACGCCGAGATCAAGGAGGCCATGCTGGCCTCCGCGAACCGCTCGCTGCTGCTGGCCGACCACTCCAAGTTCGGCCGGACCGCCACCTACGCCTACGGCACGGCCGCCGTCTATGACGGGGTGCTCACCGACACCGCCACCGCGGACGAGGAGATCGCGGCCATCCGCGGGCTGGGGGTGCGGGTGGAGCGCATCGCTCCCGAGGAGTCCCCCTGACCCGTCCACCACCGCTCCCCGGCCACCGCCAGGCTCGCGCCCCGGACCCGGTGGCCCCGGATCGCGTCCGCGGGCTCACTCCGGTAGCGGCCGTCCAGCAGGGTGATCTCCACTCCGGCGGCCGTTGCCGCGCGCATCTTCGGGGAAGCTGAGAGCATCGCGATGGACAGGCCCGCGATCATGCTCATGCCGACCGTGGACGACGCCGTGCTGGTCCGGCAGGCACGCCGACGGCGGAGAGGGATCCGGTATGGCGCGACCACCGCTCGGGCGGCGGACGACCGGTGGCGCGGCCGCCCTCTGCGCCCTGTCGCTGCCCGCGGCGGGCTGCGGCGGATTCGGCGGGGTGGGGGCCGGTGACGGAACCACCGTCTCGGTGGCCGTGGTGGCCAATCCGCAGATGAAGGACATGGAGGCGCTGACCCCGTACTTCGAACGCGCCCACCGCGACATCCGGGTGCGTTTTGTGACGCTGCCGGAGAACCAGGCTCGGCAGAAGATCACCGAGTCGGTGGCCACCGGTGGCCGGGAGTTCGACGTCGTCATGATCAGCAACTATGAGACACCCCTCTGGGCGCGGAACGGCTGGCTGACCGACCTCCAGGAGCGGGCCGAACGCACCCCCGGCTACGCGCCGTCGGACTTCATCGCCCCGGTCCGCGCCGCGCTGTCCTACCGCGGCCATCTGTACTCGGTTCCCTTCTACGGCGAGTCGTCGTTCCTGATGTACCGCAAGGACCTCTTCGCGGCCCGGCGGCTGACCATGCCCCAGCGGCCCACCTGGCGGCAGGTGGCGGCCTTCGCCAAGGCACTCGACGACCCCGGCCACGGGGTGGCGGGGATCTGTCTGCGCGGCGCGCCGGGCTGGGGCCAGGTGCTCGCCCCGCTGAACACCGTGATCAACACCTTCGGCGGCCGGTGGTACGACCTGCGGTGGAACCCCCAGCTCACCACCCCCGAAGTGGAGCGGGCCGTGCGGTTCTACGTCTCCCTGGTGCGCCGTCACGGCGAGCCGGGGGCGGCCAACGCGGGCTTCACCGAATGCGCCACCCACTACGCCCAGGGCAAGGCGGCCATGTGGTACGACGCCACCTCGGCGGCCGGTGTGCTGGAGGACCCGGCCAACAGCAAGGTGGTGGGACGCACCGGATACGTCGCGGCGCCGGTGGCACGGAAGGCGTGGTCGGGCTGGCTGTACTCCTGGTCGCTCGGTATCCCCCGCGCCAGCCGTCACCAGGACGCCGCGTGGCGGTTCATGTCCTGGGCCACCTCCCGCCGGTACATCGAACTGGTGGGACGCCGGCTCGGCTGGTCCCGGCTGCCCCCGGGCAGCAGATACTCCACCTACGCCCTCCCCCGGTACCGGCGGATCGCGCGGTCGTTCGCGGGCCCCACGTTGCAGGGCATCCGCCACGCCGACCAGCAGCGCCCCACGGTGGAACCGGTGCCCTACACCGGTGTGCAGTTCCTCGACATCCCCGAGTTCCAGGACCTGGGCACCCGGGTGAGCCAGCAGATCAACGCGGCCATCAGCGGACAGGAGTCGGTGCACACCGCCCTGGCACAGTCCCAGCGCTACGCCCGGACCGTCGGCCGCGACCAGCGCCGACCGGAACGCTAGGGGCGGCCGTGGCAGTCGGCGCGTTTCCGCCCGCGGGTCCGACGGCGACCGCCGGGCCGCTTCCGGCCCGGCGACCGCCACTGCGGGCCGGGTGGCGACGCCGTTGGCCGCTCGCCCCCGCGCTGCTCTGGCTGGTCGTCCTCACCCAACTGCCCTTCGTCTTCACCGTGCTCTTCTCCTTCCAGTCCCGGAATCTGCTCCGGCCCGGTGCGGAGCGCTGGGTGGGGCTGGCCAACTACGCGAATGTGTTCACCGACACCGTGTTCCGCGCGGCGCTGCTCACCGAGATCGAGCTGACGGTCCTGGCGGTCGCCATCGCCATGGCGCTGGGAACGGCCCTGGCGCTGCTGCTCGACCGGCGTTTCCCCGGCCGGGGCGTGGCCCGGACGCTGCTGATCTCGCCGTTCCTGGTGATGCCCGCGGTCGCGGGACTGCTGTGGAAGACCGCCATGTTCGACCCGGTCTTCGGCCTCGTCAACGTCGCGGCGTCCTGGGCCGGCGTCCAGGGCACCGACTTCACCAGCCGTTTCCCCGTGGCGTCGGTGGTCACCGTCCTGGTGTGGCAGTGGACGCCGTTCATGATGCTCATCGTCCTCGCCGGGCTGCGGAGCCAGCCGGCGGACACCCTGGAGGCGGCCCGGGTGGACGGCGCCGGACCGTGGGCCACCTTCCGCTGGATCACCCTGCCGCATCTGCGCCGCTACATCGAACTGGGTGTGCTGCTCGGTGTCATCCACCTGGTCAACACCTTCGACGTGATCTACATGATGACGCAGGGCGGGCCCGGCACCCGGACCACCAATCTGCCCTACTACATCTACCAGCGGGCGTTCCTGGGCTTCGACGTCGGCCAGTCCTCGGCACTGGGGGTGGTCACCGTCGCCGGGACACTGGTGGCCGCGGCGCTCGCGCTGCGGTTGCTGTTCACGGCCTTCACCGGCGTCCGGGCGGGTGACCGGTGAGAAGCCCCACCGCCCTCCGCCCGCCGCTGCGACGCCGGTTCGGTCCGTGGCTGTGGACCACCGTCACCTGGGTGGTGACCGCGGTGTTCTTCTTCCCGGTGCTGTGGATGGCGCTCACCGCGTTCAAGACCGAGGCGGACGCCTACACCACCTCCCCCACCGTGGTGTTCTCCCCGACGCTCGAGCAGTTCCGGGCGGTGTTCGCCGAGGGTGTCGGTCCGTACCTGGGCAACTCCGCGCTGGCCGCCGGGGCTTCCACCGCCATCGTGCTGCTGCTCGCGACACCGGCCGCGTACGCGCTGTCCATCCGGCCCGTGCGCCGGTGGCGCGATGTGCTGTTCTTCTTCCTCTCCACCAAGATGCTGCCGGTGGTGGCCGCGATCATCCCGGTGTACCTGGCCGCGCGCGGGCTGGGCGCGCTCGACAGCATCGGCACGCTGATCGTGCTGTACACGGCGATGAACCTGCCGGTGGCGGTGTGGATGCTGCGCTCGTTCTTCCTGGAGATCCCGCGTGAGGTGCTGGAGGCGGCACGGGTGGACGGGGCGACGACGCGTCAGGAGGTGATGTGGGTGCTGCTGCCCATGGTGGCCCCCGGTCTCGCCGCCACCGCCCTGATCTGCGTGATCTTCTCCTGGAACGAGTTCTTCCTGGCGTTGAACCTGACCTCGGTACGGTCCGCCACGATGCCCGTCTTCCTCGTGGGTTTCATCACCAGCGAAGGGCTCTACTGGGCCCGGCTGGCCGCGGCCGCCACCCTGGCCTGTCTGCCGGTGCTGCTGATGGGGTGGCTGGCGCAGCGCCAGCTCGCCCGCGGCCTGTCCATGGGCGCGGTGAAATAGCCGGTGACCACCCGGACACCTGCCACAACGCGGAGCAGAACAGAGAGGAGCAGCGGTGCGTGTGCTCGTCGTCGGCGACCACTTCATCCCGGCCGCCCGCTATATCGAGGCCCTGGCCGAGGTGTCCTCCCGGGGCACCGGTCCGGACACCGGCCCGGTCCACGGTATCGGCCCGGTCCGCGATATCGCCTGGTCCGGCACCAAGGCCGAGCAGCACGCCGCGCAGCAGGAGATGGAACTGCGGGGGCCGGACGCGGTACCGGTCCCCGGTGAGATCGTCGAGGCCGTCGGGGACACCGAGGTGCTCGCCGTGCACTTCGCCCCGGTGTCCGCGCGGGTGCTGCGGGCGGCCCCGGAGCTGCGCGCGGTGTGTGTCGCCCGGACCGGTCTGGAGAACGTGGACGTGGCCGCCGCCACCGAGCGGGGCGTCGCCGTCGTACCGGTACACGGGCGCAACGCCTCGGCCGTGGCCGAACTCGCCCTGGGGCTGATGCTCTCCGAGGCGCGCGACATCGCGCGCGCGGACGCCTCGGTCAAGGCCGGAGGGTGGCGCAAGGATTTCGGCGGGCCCGGTGACGAGGTCGGTGGCAGCACCGTCGGCATGGTGGGCATGGGCCATGTGGGACGGGAGCTGGCGGACCGGCTGCACGGCTTCGCCGTCCGGCTGCTGGTCCACGACCCGTATGTGCCGGACGCGGTGCTGGAGCACCACGGTGCGGAGCGGGCGGCCGATCTGGACACGGTGTTCCGGGAGTCCGACGCGGTCCATGTGCTGGCCCGGCTGACCCCGGAGACCGAGCGGTTCATCGGCCCGGAGCAGTTCGCGCTGATGAAGCCCACGGCGTACTTCTTCAACACCGCGCGCAGCCGTCTGGTGGACACCGGCGCGCTGTACGCGGTGCTGGCCTCCGGCCGGATCGCCGGGGCCGGGCTCGATGTGCACGACGAGGAACCCCTGCCCGCCGACAGCCCGTGGCGGACGCTGGACAATGTCACGCTCACCACCCACTACGGCGGCGACACGGTCATCACCAATGAACGTTCGGCCCGGCTGGTGGCCGGGGCCGTCGCCGAGCTGGCGGCCACCGGGCGCTGCCGGGGCGCGGTCAACGCCCGTGAACTGGAATGGATGTAGGACCCCGTGCGTGAACTGTTGCTGGGCATCGACGCCGGGCAGACCGTGACCAAGGCGCTGCTGTTCGACCCCGCCGGACGGGAGGTGGCGCGCGGCCGCGCGACGGTGCCGCTGAGCAGCCCCCGGCCGCACCGGGTCGAGCGCGACATGGACGAGGTGTGGCACGCGGCGCGGCGGGCCGTCAAGGAGTGCCTCGCCGCGGCGGGTGAGGGGGCGGCCCGGTCCGTGGCGGCGGTGGGGCTGGCCGGGCACGGCGACGGCGTCTACCCCGTGGACGAGCGGCTGCGGCCGGTGCGCTCGGCGATCCTGGCGCTGGACACCCGCGCCGAACCGCTGCTGGACCGGTGGCGGGACACCCCGCTGTGGACGCGGGCCCTGGACCTCTCCGGTCAGGTGCCCTTCCCGGGCTCCCCGGCCGCGCTGCTGCCCTGGATCGCCCGCCACGACCCCGACACCCTGCGGCGCAGCCGGTGGCTGCTGTTCTGCAAGGACTGGCTGAGGCTGCGGCTGACCGGCACCCCCGCGACGGATCCCACGGACGCCAGCGCCTCGTTCACCGATGTCCGCACCCGGGCCTACTCGGCGGAGCTTCTGGAGCTGTACGGCGTCGGTGAGCTGGCCGGGAAACTGCCGCCGGTACTGGCGTCCGACGCCCTGGCCGGGGCGGTCACCCCCGAGGCCGCCGCGGCCACCGGACTCACCGCCGGAACCCCGGTGGTCACCGGTGCGCATGACGTGGACGCGGCCGCGCTCGGGGTGGGACGGCTGGATCCGGGTGAACTGTGCGTGGTGGCGGGGACGTTCAGCGTCAATCAAGTGCTCAGCGATCGGGTGGTGCTGGATCCGCGCTGGCAGGTCCGGGGTTCCGTGCGGCCGGAACACTGGATGATCATGTCCACCTCCCCGTCGTCGGTGGCCAACCTCGAATGGTTTCTCCAGGTCATGGGCGTCACCGCGGAGGCCGGGGAGACCGTGCACGACGTGATCGCACGGGAGGTGGCGGCCCATCTCGGGGGACCGTCGGAGATGGTCTTCCACCCCTTCCTCTACGGCTCCCCGCTCGGTCGGCCCACCTCGGGCACCTTCCTCGGGATGCGCGGCTGGCACACCCGCGGCCATGTGCTGCGGGCACTGCTGGAGGGCGTGGTGCTCAACCATCGCTGGCACGTCGACGCCCTGTGCTCGACGCTGCCCGTCAGCGGACCCGTACGGCTCACCGGTGGCGCCGCGCGCAGTGAGCTCTGGAGCCAGATGTTCGCCGACGCGCTGGCCCGGCCGGTCGAGGTCACGGATGTGGCGGAGAGCGCGGCGCGTGGTGCCGCCCTGCTCGCCGCCACGGCGGTCGGGCTGCTGGACGGCCCGGGCGATCCCCGCGCCCGGGTGAGGGTCGGCCGACGGCATGAACCGGAGGAGGGACGGGTGGCCGTGCTGGAGGAGGCGTACCAGGTGTACCTGGAGGCGTTGGAGGCGCTCGGACCGACCTGGTCACGGCTTGCCACGGACTGACCACGGGGAACCGGTACAGGGGCCCGGTGCAGCGGCCACACTGGAAGCGCATCGTTGATGTATCACATAAATAGAGATCTTTTAGCTTAATTTATGAGATTTCTTGCCGGAATCTCTTGTAATACCGCTGGGTCAGGCGTAGACCGGAGCCAAAGGCAGCACCACGCCGCCACCCTTCGCCCGGAAGCGATCCGCACCATGTGTGTCACCGCCACCCTGCTCGCCTCGCCGGTCGGCCCCCGACCGGCGGAGCCCCCGCCGCTGGCGCCCACCCCGGTCTCCGGACGCGACGCCCTGCTCACCCTGCCCGCCGAACCGGCGCTGGTCGGCTGTGCCCGCCACTTCGCCGAGAACGTCCTCATCCACTGGAAGGTGCCGTCCGACGCATGCGATTCGGCCGTGCTCGTCGTCGGGGAGCTGGCCGCCAACGCGGCCCGGCACGGACGCAGCCGGATGACCGTCCGGCTGACCCTGACCCCGGACGCCCTCCGGCTCGTGGTGTCCGACCACGGACTGCTGCCCCGACCCAGGCGCCCGCATATCGCCCCCGTCTCCGACCCCGATGAACACGGCCGTGGAATCGCCCTGGTGGAGACCCTCGCCAGCCGGGTGGAGACCCGTCGGCACGACAACGGCCACTGGGTCCGCGCCACCCTGCCGGTGGCCACGGCACGGCTGATGGCGGCATGAGCGGTCCCGCATGAACGCCGTGCCCCGCGACGGGTCGTGATCACTTTCACACCGGTGAGGTGATCGATCGCCCTCAGACTGGCCCTTATGTGGACGCAGACAGCGACGGCGGCCGGAGTGCTCGCCCTGTTGACCGTGGTACCGGGGCCGGACATGGCCGTGGTCACCAAACGCGCGATCGCCTCCGGGAGGGCGGAGGCCCTGCGCACCGCCGCCGGGATCACGACCGGGCTGCTGGTGTGGGGCGTGTGCACCGTCGCCGGACTCGCGGCGGTCCTCGCGGCCTCGGCCGAGGCGTACTTCGTCGTGAAGATCCTGGGCGCGGTGTACCTGGCCTACCTCGGTGCTCAGGCGCTGTGGCAGAGCCGGCGCGCGGCGCGGCCGGAGTCGGGCCGGCCGGTGAGCGGTGGCTCGAAGCGCGCGTTCACGACCGGGCTGACCACGAACATCCTCAACCCGAAGATCGCCGTGTTCTACACCGGGCTGCTGCCCACACTGGCTCCCGACGGACTGCCCACGGCGACCGGGATGGCCCTGCTGGTCGCGTTGCACGCGGCCCTGACCCTGAGCTGGCTGGGCGGTTACGCCTGTCTGGTGTCCCGGGCCCGTGGGGTGTTCCAGCGGCCGCGCGTCCGCCGGCTGCTGGACCGGGTGACCGGTGTGGTGCTCATCGGGTTCGGCGCGCGGATCGCCACCGAGGTCCGCTGACACCGCGCGCCGGAGCGACGAACGGCGGGGGACGCACGGCGGCGGGGGAGCGGCCGACCCGTATCGGGTCCGGCCGCTCCCCCGCCATTCGCGCTGTGGGAGCCCGGGTGGGGTCAGCCCACCGGAGCCGGGTACGTCGGGTACTCCACCCCGGAGACGTGCTGGACCACGCGGATGACCTGGCACGAGTAGCCGAACTCGTTGTCGTACCAGAGGTAGAGGATCGCGTTGTCACCGTCGACCTTGGTGGCACCGGCGTCGACGATCGAGGCATGGCGAGAGCCGATGAAGTCGTTGGAGACCGCGTCGGGCGCGCTGGTGAAGTCGATCTGGCGCTTCAGCGGCGAGGTGAGCGACACATCGCGGAGATAGTCGACGACCTCCTCGCGGGTGGTCTCGCGACCGAGCCGCAGGCTGAGGATGGCGATGGACACGTCCGGCACCGGGACCCGGATGGAGCTGCCGGTGATCGGCGCCTTGAGGTCCGGCAGCGCCTTGGCCACGGCCGAGGCGGCACCGGTCTCGGTGATGACCATGTTGAGCGGCGCGGACCGGCCGCGACGGTCGGCCTTGTGGTAGTTGTCCAGCAGGTTCTGGTCGTTGGTGAACGAGTGGACGGTCTCCACGTGGCCGCGGAGCACACCGTACTCGTCCGCCATCGCCTTCAGCGGCGGGACGATCGCGTTGGTGGTGCAGGACGCGCAGGACAGGATCTGCTCATCCGGCTTGATCGTGTCGTGGTTGACACCGTGCACGATGTTGGGGACGTCGCCCTTGCCCGGCGCGGTCAGCACGACCTTCTCGACCCCGGGGCGCAGGTGCTTCGACAGGCCTTCACGGTCCCGCCACTTGCCCGTGTTGTCGATGAGGATGGCGTCCTTGATGCCGTACGCCGTGTAGTCGACCTCGGACGGGTCGCTCGCGTAGATCACCTTGATCTCGTTGCCGTTGGCGACGATCGTGCTGTTCGCCTCGTCAACGGTGATCGTGCCCTGGAACTGGCCGTGGATGGAGTCACGGCGCAGCAGCGAGGCGCGCTTGACGATGTCCTGGTCACCACCCCGGCGGACGACGATGGCGCGCAGCCGCAGACCGTTGCCGGACCCGGCCTTCTCGATGAGCAGCCGGGCCACGAGGCGGCCGATACGGCCGAAACCGTAGAGGACGACATCGCGCGGCTCACGGCGCTCGATCTTGTTGTCCCCGGTGGCACCCGATACGGCCTCGGCGGTGAACTCCTCCACCGACAGACCGCGGTCATCGGCGCGGTAGCTCTCGGCGAGCAGACCGAGGTCGATCTGGGACGGGCCGAGATCGAGTGTGGTCAGAGCCTGGAGGAAAGGAAGGGTGTCGGTGACCGAGAGTTCGACACCCGCGATCTGCCGGGCGAACCGGTGGGTCTTGAGGATGCTGACCACCGACTTGTTCACCAGGGAGCGGCTGTGGAGCAGGACGGTCACGTCCCGCTCCCGGTGCAGCTTCCCGATGATCGGGATCATCGACTCCGCGATCTCCTCGCGGTTCTTCCAGTTTGTGAACGAGTCCTCGTTGACAGTCACAGTGCATCTTTCGAGCTAGGCGGTGCTCATATGCTACCCCTGCCAGCACGATGATCCTTCAAACGCCCCCCTGGGGCGGCATTCTGTGACGGGACTCATCACCACGCCCGGGCACCCTTTTGCCCCATAATGCCCGACCCCGGTCATCACACGGATCCCTTGGCGGGGCGGCCGCGACCTCCGGACCCCGCGTACGGCGCGGACCGGCAGGACAGGACCTAGCGGGGCAGCCGGTAGCGGAAGCGCAGCTCGAAGGTCGCCTCCATCACCAGGGCGACGGGGTCGAAACGACGCACCCGCCCGCGTTCGACACCAGTGCCCCGGATGCCCTCGAACTCCTCGGTGCCGCCACTGATGACACCGCGCCCGTCCCTGCCCGGACCGACGGTGGACACGACGGTCCGGTCGCCCACCCAGGGCTTCCCGGACTCCAGGGCGGGCTGGAAGATGGTGGCGGCGACGTCGGTCTTGTCCTCGACCTCGTCATAGAAGATCGTCCCGCGGCCCGGGAGATGCAGCAGCCAGGCACTGCGGGAGCGCATGATGCCCGACTCGGGGGTGCTTTCGGGCAGCAGGGTCTCCAACTCCGTGCCGTACCCCACGACGGTGCCCTCCGCGTCCCGCAGCAGCCCACCGAAAGCCAGTGTCCGCTTGAGCCGGGCGTCGGTGAACGGGGCGACACCGGGCGGGAAGGGCGCCGCCGGCGTGAGTCCGCCGTGGGTGTTCACGATGACGTCCTTCGGGGTTTCGCAGAAGAACGACTCCTCGATCCAGCCGTGCCTGCCGTGCCCCCTTCCGCTGGCGGAGGGCGCGGACTGCGCCCGGGCGGGACCCGCGGTGGCGGCGGAGGCGGCCAGTGCGGTCACGGCCAGCCCGGTCAAGGCGGTACGGCGGGAGGGCACCCCGGTCGCCTCGTTCCCCTCGGTCGCCTCGCCCGCCCCGGCGGAAGGTTCTTGGTCTGCGACCACGGCATATCTCCTCAAAACAGGGTATAGTTCACCTTTGCGCTCCACTGCGACGCTATCCCTCCCTCCCGCGGGGCCCGGTGAGTAATTCCTACTCCCCCTCCCCGCCACCTCCCCGGGGCACGGCCGCCCACGGACACCTCCCTCGCTACCTCTCAGGTCGCACGGCGGACAGCGGCGTTGATACCCGCGGCGTACGGAGAGCGGCGCTTCCGGCTGACGCGGCCCCGATGCAGGGCGACTTAGCGTGTTTCTCGTCCCCAGAGGGGCGCCGCGAAAGGAACCCGCATGATCGAAGCAAGAGGACTGTCCAAGCGCTACGGCGACAAGGTCGCCGTGGACGACCTGAGTTTCACGGTCCGGCCCGGACTCGTCACCGGCTTCCTCGGGCCCAACGGGGCCGGAAAATCCACCACGTTGCGGATGATCGTCGGCCTGGACCAGCCGACCTCCGGTACGGCGACGGTATGCGGCCGCCCCTACCGGGAGCTCGCCCGGCCGCTGTGCACCGCCGGTGCCCTGCTGGAGGCCAAGGCCGTGCACAGCGGACGCACCGCCCGTGAACACCTCCGGGGGCTCGCCGCCTCCAACCGCCTGCCCAAACGGCGAGTTGACGAGGTGTTGGAACAGGTCGGCCTGACCGCCACCGCGCGGCGGCGCGTCGGTGGCTTCTCGCTCGGCATGGGCCAGCGGCTGGGCATCGCGGCCGCGCTGCTCGGGGATCCCGAAGTCATCATCCTCGACGAACCGGTCAACGGCCTGGACCCGGAAGGCATCCAGTGGGTACGCGAGTTCATGCGCGGGATGGCCGCCGAAGGCCGTACCGTCCTGGTCTCCTCCCATCTGATGAGCGAGATGCAGGACACCGCCGACCACCTCATCGTCATCGGACGCGGCCGGCTGGCGGCCGACAGCTCGATGGCCGACTTCCTGGCGCGCAGTTCGCACAACGGAGTGGTGGTGCGGTCACCGCACACGGCGCGCCTGGTCCCCGTGCTGCGCGGCGAAGGGGCCACGGTCGACGCCCTCGTGGACCGCGACCGCACCGGTGAGCAGGACCGGGCGGAGGACCCGCCGCTGATCGTGAAGGGGCTCGACGCCCGGCGGATCGGGGAGCTGGCCGGACAGAACGGCCTGTGGCTGCACGAACTGGCACCCCAGCGGGTGTCGCTCCAGGAGGCCTTCATGGAACTCACCGCGGACGCCGTCGAGTACCGGGTGGGACAGCGCCGGACGGCCGAGCACATCGGAGGTGCCGCATGAGCACGGTACGGACGCAGTACGCCAGGCCGGAGCCCCTCGCGGACTCCCCCACCCCACCCCGTGGCGTCGGCGGACCGTCACCGCGGTTCGCCGACGCGGTCGCCTTCGAATGGATCAAGGCCCGGTCGATCCGTTCCACGTGGTGGACACTGGCGGCCGCCGCCTGTATCACCATCGGCATCGGCGTGCTCGGTGGCGACAAGACGCTCGCGGGTGACGACACCGCGAACGTGATGGGCAACATCCTCATCGGCCTCTTGCTCGGACAGGTGGCGGTGTGCCTCTTCGGGGTGCTCACCGCCACGTCCGAGTACGGCACCGGATCGATCCGCAGCACGTTCACGGCGGTACCGGACCGGATGCGGCTGCTGGCCGCCAAGGCGCTGGTGGTCTTCACCGTCTCCCTGGTGGCGGGCACCGCCATCGTCTTCGCCACCTTCGCCGCCGGGACCCTGGCGCTGAACCCGGGGGTCGAGGTCCCGTCGCTGTCGGACGGGGCGGTGCTGCGGGCGCTGCTGGGCGGAGGCTGCTACCTGGCCCTGCTCGGGGTGTTCTCACTGGCCCTGGGCCTGGTGCTGCGCGCCTCCGCGGGCGGGATCACGGCCGCGGTCAGCGTCACGTTCATCCTGCCCACGGTGTTCCAGATGCTCGGCCAGGACGGCGAGACCCTCCGCAAGTGGTGGCCGACCGAGGCCGGACAGCAGATCCTCAAGGTGACCCCGTCCTCGACCGATCTGGCGCCGGTTCCGGGGCTCGGCTACTTCGCCGTGGCCACGCTCCTCGCCCTGGCCTGCGCCATGGTCCTGACCCACCGGCGCGACGCCTGACCGGCGGGTGCCGCCGCCCAGGCCGTGTCCGGTGGATCACCTCGGGCCCCCGAGCTGATCCACCGGACACGGCCTAGCTGTATTGACCCGGAGGGTTGTTCACGCGGCTGATGGGTGGCTGGCCGCCGAGTGCGGTGTGGCATCGGTGATGGTTGTAGTTGTGTAGGAAGGTG